>NZ_JBXFWF010000049.1:0-38361 GCF_056854515.1 Stenotrophomonas sp. STEN063 | reverse complement strand
ATGCTCGGCAGAGGCATTACCCCTTCCGAGCATGGCTCGGCACTACAGGAGCTGCCCTCCCCCGCTTGCGGGAGAGGGGCTATGAATCAGAAGCGGTAATCAAAACCCAGCGTGTAATAGCGCCCGCGCAGGTCGTACTGGCTGAAGTCGTACGGCGCGCGCACACCCGGGAAGGTGGCGTCGTACGGCGGCTGGCGGTCACCGATGTTCTGCACCTTTGCGTACACGGTCAGCTTGTCGATGCCGGTGTAGCCCAGGTACAGATCGAACTGGCTGTAACTGGCGACCTGCTTCTGCACCGCCTTCGCCGCGGCACTGCCTTGCTGGTCATAGCTGCTGGTGTAATACCAGGTCAGCGCGGTGCGCCAATCACCCAAGGCCCAGTCCAACGTGGTGGTGGCCTTGGTATCCGGCAGCGACGGACCGAGGTTGGAGCCGGCGTAATCCACCAACGGACCGCCGACCACCTGCGGACGCTTGTAGTCGATGACATAGGTCAGCGCCGAGGACAGGCCGAAGTCACCCGCAGCGGCCGTCTGCCAGCGCTGGCGCAGCTCGATGTCGATGCCCGAGGTCTCCAGCTCACTCAGGTTCTGGTAGCGGTTGTAGACCGCCAACAGCTTGCCGCGCGAATCACGCAGCACATTGGCCGGGTCGTTCTCTGCCACCAGCGTTGTGGTGTTGCCGGTGCCGATCAGGTTGTCCAGCTTGATGCGGTAGTAATCGACGCTGAGGTTGGTGTTCTGCCACGGGGAGAGCACGAAGCCGGCATTGAAGCTGCGCGTGCGTTCCGGATCCAGGTTGGTGTTGCCGACGGTGAAGAAGGTCGGGTTCTGCCGTGAACCGGCAACGTCCGGATCGTGCGGATCGACCACCGAGCCATAGGCGATGCTGGTCGATGCCGAGTTCTCCGACAACGATGGCGCACGGAAACCACGCGAGGCCGCAGCACGCACCAGCAACCAATCCAGCGGCTGCCAGCGCAGGCCGAGCTTGGGCGAGAACGCATTGCCGAAATCACTGTAACGATCGGCGCGTGCTGCCGCCTGCAGTTCCAACGTGCTGTGCAGCGGCACGCTTACTTCCGCGTAGGCAGCGCTGACCTGCCGCTGGCCGTGCACTTCGGCGATCGCCGGGCGCACCTGCAGGCCTGCATCGATCTGCCAGGGATTGTTTGAATCGAGCTTCTCCTGACGCCATTCGGCACCGGCGGCAAAGCCAATCTCGCCCGCCCAGGTTGCCCCCAAAGTGCCGGACACCTTGGCATCGACACCCTTGAGCACCGATTCGGCCGGGCGCAGCGTGCTCAGGCCAATCGCAGCAAGCACCGCCGGATCCGTCACTGAGGGATTGAGCAGGTTGTAGCTGCCGCTGGCCAGTGCGTCATACAGCGTCCAGCGATTGGCAAAGCCGCCCGAGACGGTCTCGCGCTGTTTGCTGGCCGCCTGGAATGCGCCGACTTCCCAGTCCCACTTCTCGGTCTGCCCGCGCAGGCCAAGCACGCCGCGATAGGAACGCGAACGATTGGTCTTGATGGTGCCGCCGAGGTTGAAGAAGGTGTATTCGATCGGCACGTCCACGCCGTACGGGTTGTACGGATTGCCTGCCGGCAGGATCGAACGCACCGGCTCGGCCAGGCCGGTATCGGCGTTGAGCGCGAAACGGCCACTTTCCAGGGTGAAGAACGGGCTGGAACCGAACCACGACACACCCTTGATGTCGCTGTAGATCACATCAGCGAAAGCTTCCACCGAATCATTGATGCGCAGCGTGCCGTTGACATAGGCCTGCCAGCGCTTGGTCGAGGGAATCAGCGTGGTATACGGCGCCTGGTTGAAGGCGCAGGTGTCACCGGCCAGACCGTCGATCGGTGCGCTGGCGGTGAGTACCGTGCCTTCCGGGCAGTTGCCGGCGGCGTCGAGCATCGGCACCGACTTGCCGTCTATCAGGTAGCGCGCGCCCTTGGCCGACCAACCGTTCCAGCGGCCACCGGCCTTGTCGGTATAGATGCCCGAGCGGGTCAGGTCGCGCTGGTCCTGGTCCAGGCGGTCGCGGTTATAGCCTTCCAGCGACACCAGGATGTTGTAGCCATCGCGGTCCAGGTCGCCGAGGCCGCCGACGAACTTGAGGTTCTGCTGATCCAGCCCACCGGCTTCTGAGGTGCCGCCGCTGACGCCAACCTCGGCACCTTCAAAGTTCTGCCGGGTGATGATGTTGACCACGCCGGCGACTGCATCGGAGCCGTATACCGCCGAGGCGCCATCCTTCAGCACTTCTATGCGTTCCACCGCTACGAGGGGAAGCGCGTTGAGGTCGACGAAGGTGTCCGACAAACCGCCGGACGGGAAGCCGTAATTGGCCAGGCGGCGACCATTGAGCAGCACCAGCGTGTTCTTCTGCGACAGGCCGCGCAGGCCGATGCCGGCCGAGCCCGAGGCCCAACCGCTGTTGCTGGTTTCGTTGCTGGCGTTGCCGGTGTTGGCGGAGATCGAACGCAGCAGGTCAGCCACGCTGGCCTTGCCGGTCTGCTCCAGTTGCTGGCGTTCGATCACCTGCACCGGGTTGGCGGTCTCGGTATCGGTGCGCTTGATGTTGGAGCCGGTGACCCGGACCGCATCGAGGGTCTTGCTGCCGTCGGCAGCGGCTTCGGCCAGGGCGAGGGAGGGAGCAGCGATGGCGGCGGCCACCGCGAAGGCGAGCAAGGAACGAGTAGGCATGGAATCCGGGGAGGGGTGAATGGCAACGGCGCCAGTACCTCATGAACGGCAAATGTCCGGCCAATCACTTTGTTGCATTCGCACATAACCATCCGTTACATCGCTTCATCCGGATGGATATGAAAACATGGCTGGCATCACTGGCGCATACGCGCAGCGACGGCGGCATCCTACAATTACGCCCATGGATATTTTCAAGGTTTTCACCCTCGAAGCCGCACACCGGCTGCCCAACGTCCCGGTCGGCCACAAGTGCTCGCGCCTGCACGGCCACTCGTTCCGCGTGGAACTGCGGGTCAGCGGCGAACCCGGCCCGGAGACTGGCTGGATCATGGACTTCAGTGAGCTGAAGGCCGCCTTCCAGCCGCTCTACGACCAGCTCGACCACAACTACCTCAACGACATCCCCGGCCTGGAGAACCCCACCAGCGAACGCCTGGCGATGTGGATCTGGGAAAAGCTGAAGCCGGCACTGCCGCTGCTCAGCGAAGTAGTCGTGCACGAAACCTGCACCTCCGGCTGCAGCTACAAGGGCGCCTGATAGCGACCTCGTAGTGCCGAGCCATGCTCGGCAGAGGCCTTGCCGGTAATGCTCCAGCCGAGCATGGCTCGGCTCTACATGGCCTTCCCGACCACGCAGCGGCCCTTGTGGGAGCGGCGTAAGCCGCGAAGCTGGCCGTGCATGAAGCCTCAAAGCCAACCCCTCCCCAACCCTCCCCTTGCCTGCGGCAAAGGGAGGGGGCCGAAGCGTAGTGCCGAGCCGTGCTCGGCAGAGGCCTTGCCGAGGAACGCCCCAGCCGAGCATGGCTCGGCTCTACATAGCCTTCCCGACCACGCAGCGGCGCTTGTGGGAGCGGCGTAAGCCGCGACGCTGGCCCATGCATGGAGCCCCAAAGCCAACCCCTCCCCAACCCTCCCCTTGCCTGCGGCAAAGGGAGGGGGCCGAAGCGTAGTGCCGAGCCATGCTCGGCAGAGGCCTTGCCGAGGAACGCTCCAGCCGAGCATGGCTCGGCTCTACATAGCCTTCCCGACCACGCAGCGGCCCTTGTGGGAGCGGCGTAAGCCGCGAAGCTGGCCGTGCATGGAGCCCCAAAGCCAACCCCTCCCCAACCCTCCCCTTGCCTGCGGCAAAGGGAGGGGGCGCTCGTCTGCGGCAAACGAGCGCGGCAGTGCCGAGCCATGCTCGGCAGAGGCCTTGCCGGTAACGCTCCAGCCGAGCATGGCTCGGCTCTACAGAGACGAGTTCTGAACAGTTCAGAATTTTATGTTGCACCGCGCCAATTCCGCGTTATGCTGCAACGCAACAAGCCCGCCGGATCACCTTGATGTCCGCTCAGTTCAACGACTTCAGCAGCTACACCCAGCAGCTCGCCGCTGCTGCCAACCGTGCCAACCGGCTCGCCTTGGAAAATGCTGAAAGCGTGTTTGGCGTGCAGCTGCGCGCGTTCGAGCGCAACACCACGGCTGCGGCTGGCTTCTTCGGCGAACTGGCCCAGGCCGGCGCACAGGCGGATCTGCAGGCGCTGCTGCCCAAGGGCATGCAGCTGGCACGCGAGAACATGGAACGACTGGCCAATGCCAACCAGGAAGTGGTCGGGCTCAGCCTGAAGACCGGCGAGGCATTGGGCGCATTGGTTCGCCAGCCTTTCGCTGCCAAACCCGAGCGCAAGACGCGCTGATACCCAGACAACAGAATTTGCGCGGTCCCTCCCCCGCGCAATCCCAGACCCGGTAGCTCCCTCCCGCTGCCGGGTCTTTTTTTGCCTGCGATCCAGCATTCCATTGCCGATGGCTGCGCTCGGCGGCAGCGGCTGGCAAAATCGACGACCACGCAGCGGCTAGACTCTCCTGATGTTCAACACCGACACCCTCACCGGCAGCAAGCCGGAACAATACGCCCAGCTGCTGGCCCAGGCCCGCGCTCTGGTCCATGGCGAAGCAGACCGCATTGCCAATGCTGCCAACCTGTCGGCACTGGTCTACCACGCGCTACCGCAGCTCAACTGGGTGGGTTTCTACTTCTACGACGGCAAGGAATTGGTGGTTGGCCCGTTCCAGGGCTTGCCGGCCTGCGTGCGCATTCCGCTGTCCAAGGGCGTGTGTGGCGCCGCTGCCAGCAGCCGCCAGACCCAGCGCATCGAGGATGTGGATGCGTTCCCCGGCCATATCGCCTGCGACTCGGCCTCGCGCTCGGAACTGGTCGTGCCCCTGGTCAACAACGGCACGTTGATTGGCGTATTCGACATCGACAGCCCGGTGCTCGCGCGTTTCGACGCCGACGACCAGCTGGGGCTGGAAGCCATCGCCCAGGTGTTTGTCGAGGCGCTGCAATGAGCGCCCCCAAGCTACGCAACATCGGCCCCAAGAGTGCAGCCTGGCTGCGTCAGGTCGGTTTGCGCAGCGAGCAGGACCTGAGCGCGATCGGCCCGGTCGCGGCGTTCATGAAGGTGCGCCGCGCCGGCTTCAAGCCCAGCCTCAACCTGCTGTATTCGCTGGAAGGCGCCTTGGTCGGCTGCCATTGGCAGGAAATACCCGAGGCGCGTCGCCAGCAACTGGTCGCCGAGTACGAAGTCGCTGCTGGCGCGCTGCCCACCACGCGTGCAGGCCAACAGGCCGGGCCGGTGCATGAAACGCATATGCAGGCCGAAGCCGACGAAGAAGAGACCACCGAGATCCGCTTCGAGGATTGAAGCGGAGCAACAGCTTTTGTGGGAACGGTGTAAGCCGTGAAGCTGGCCATTCCTCAGATCGCGCACTGCATGATTCCGGATGCAGTTTTAGTTTCGCGGCTTACGCCGCTCCCACAATGTCTACAGGCAGCGGTGCGAGGACCACCAGCGCCAGCATCAGCAAGGTCTCCACTACTTCGACGCTGGCACCCAGGCCATCGCCGGAGATCCCACCAAGCTTGCGCTTCCACCACAGCGCTACCAGCGGTACCAGCAGCAATGCAATCAACAGCGGCCATGCAAACACCACGCTGATCGCGGCCAGCAACACGGCCCACGCCCACATCGCCGACGGTCGCAGCTGCCAGGAAAAGCGCTCACCCATACCATCAGCGTGCAGCGACGGTATGCGCTGGCTCCACCACAAGGTGCCCCAGCGTGCCCACGCCGGCACCAGCACGATGCCGAACCACAACGGACCCACCGCAAGCTCGGTCAACAGCACGAACTTGAGCAGCAGCTGCATGATCAGCGTGACCACGCCGAACACGCCCATATGCGGGTCCTTGAGCACCTCCAGGAAGCGCTGCGGGTTGCGATGCGCCGCACCGAAGGCATCGGCGACATCGCCCAGGCCATCCAGATGCAGCGCGCCGGTCACCCATACCCACAGCAACAAGGTCAGCGCGCCCGCCAGCCAGGGCCGATCCGACAGGCCATACAGCGGCAGCGCCAGCAGGACGCCGATGATGGCGCCAACCAAGGGATAGTACACCGCCGACCTGCTCAGGTCCTCCTGGCGGAAGTCGCGCACCTGCGGTGTCGGCAGCCGGGTCAGGAACTGGATGGCAAGGATCAGGCGGCGTCCAATCATGGTTGTCGCAACTCCAGCAGTTCACCCCACAACCGGCCGTCTTCGCCACGCTCCACGCGCAGGCGCACACGGGTGCCGTAGTCGATGCGCATCGCCCACAGCGAAGACAAGCTCATGCCACACACCCGTGACACCACCAGCCGCAACACGCCGGCGTGGCTGACCACCAGCACCGGCTGGCCGTCACAATCGTCTTCGTCCACCAAACGATGCAGCTGTTCTTCCACACGCGCCTGGAACTGCCGCCAGGATTCGCCGTTGGGCGGCACCACATCGTGCGGTTCGCTGTAGAAGCCAGCAAGCTGCTCGGCTGGAACTTCATCGAAATGCAGTCCGTCCCAATCGCCGAAGTCGAGCTCGGCCCAATCCGGGTGGATCTCGCAGAACTGGTTGCTGCCAGCCACCAATGCATGCGCGGTATCCAGCGCGCGCCGACGCGGCGACGTGATCACCCGGCTCCAGCCAATGCCGGCGTGGCTGCGGTACAGCGTGTCCATCGCACCTTCGATCAAAGGCGGATCGGTACGACCGTCGAGGTGGCCGGCACGCCCGGTGGAGGCATGCCGCATCAGATCAAGAATCATCGGCCGCCACCGCGGTCGGCAACAGCTGCCTCGGCGAACGTCGCCATGCTGTTGTGCAGGGCGCAGGCCATGCGCACCAGCGGCAACGCGAGCGCGGCACCGGAGCCTTCGCCAAGACGCAGGTCCAATGACAGCAGCGGCTGCGCCTGCAATGCCTCCAGCAGGCGGATGTGACCACGCTCGGCCGACTGGTGCGAGAACAGCAGCCACGGCCGCAGGCTGGGATTGATGCGTACTGCCGCCAACGCCGCAGCAGAGACGATGAAGCCATCCACCAACACTGGAACCCGTCGCTGTGCTGCGGCGATCATCGCCGCGCTGATCGCTGCGATCTCCAATCCACCTACACGTTGCAATGCTTCATACGCGGGCGACTCGGCCGTGTTGATCGCGTCACCATGCAGGCTCAGCGCGCGTGCGATCAGATTCTTCTTCTGCACCATGCGCACCGCGTCCAGGCCAGTACCGGCGCCAACCAACTCGTCGAGCGGCAACGGGCCAAGCACGGCAGCGATGGCACTCGCAGCAGTGGTGTTGCCGATGCCCATCTCGCCGAACACCAACAAATCCGCACCGTCGGCACAGGCAGCCTCCACCGCGCGGCGACCCGCATCGAAGGCAGCGTCCAGATCAACTGCCGACATCGCCGGGCCTGCGCTGAAGTCAGCAGTACCATGCAGGGTCTTGGCACTGACCACGCCGGCAATCGCTGTGGTAGCGCGGCTGCCTACATCCCATACGTGCAGTGGCAGGCCCAGTTCGCGCGCCAGTACCGCAATGGCAGCACCGCCGCCGGCGAAGTTGTGCAGCATCTGCACCGTCACTTCGGCCGGGTAAGCCGACACGCCCTGCGCGGTCACGCCGTGGTCGCCTGCGAACACCACCACCGGCACACGCTGCGCCACCGGCTGATCCACGCCTTGCAGCGCAGCCAGTTCAACGGCCAATGTCTCCAAACGACCCAAGGCGCCTTCCGGCTTGGTCAGCTGGCGCTGGCGCAGCAGGGCGCGCTGCCGGTATTCCTGCGAAGGCTGGCTGCAGGCCTGCCCGTACCATGTTTCTGTCACGACACTTCCGATACTGCGTTTGCAGCGCGCATTCTAGCCACTCGGCAACAGTGCTGCGCAGGGCTTGTTTCGCCAGCCCCCAATCAAATCGAACTCATGCAACACGTGGCCCGGGTAAGCGCAGCGCACCCGGGGAACGAGATTGCAGCACCGCTGCAGGCCTGCGGCGCCCTGCACTTCCCGGGTGCGCATGCGCTTACCCGGGCTACCTTGAACCCCGGTTACAGAGTTCGCGCCATGCCAGCCGTTGCCGCCCATTCCGGCAACGCTGGCGGCAATGGCATAGAATGCGCGCACTTTCGGGTGACCGACCGGCATTGCCGGTCGGTTGAAACGGGAAGCCGGTGCCGCGCACTGCTGGAACTCCAGCATGTCGCCATTCCGGCACTGCCCCCGCAACGGTAAGCAGGACAAGTCCAGACATGGCGCCACTGTGCACGGCACGGGAAGGCGTCTGGACGGAAGCGGCCCACGCCGCCTCGCCTGCGAGTCCGGAGACCGGCCCGGAAGCCGACTGGTTGCGATGCGGAGGGCATGGCGGCGGCTGTAGCGCCGTGTGCGCCACCTCCGTCTTCTCCCTCTTCTGGCAGCCTCCCCAATCCGCCTGCGCGGGAGCGTGCAGGCCCAGGAGCTTCCATGAAACTGTCTTACCACACCCTTTCGCTCGCCCTTGCCCTGGCATTGCCGGGCGTTGCTGCCGCGCAGAACGCACCAACCGAACTGGACGACGTCACCGTCACCGCCACCCGTACCCCGATCTCCATCGAGAACAGCGTGGTGCCGGTGCAGGTCATCGACCGTGCGCAGATCGACCACAGCCAGGCCAACTCGCTGCAGGACCTGCTGCGCGGTCGCGCGGGCCTGGACTTCGCCAACCAGGGCGGCAACGGCAAGATCACCTCGCTGTTCCTGCGTGGCAGCAACTCCAACCAGGTGCTGGTGCTGGTCGACGGCGTGCGCGTGGCCTCGGCCACCAGCGGCATGGCCGCCCTGCAGGACCTGCCGGTTGACCAGATCGAGCGCATTGAAATCGTGCGGGGCCCGCGTTCGAGCCTGTACGGCTCCGAGGCCATCGGCGGCGTGATCCAGATCTTCACCCGCAACGCTGGCCAGGGCCTGCAGCAGAACCTGGCGATCACCGCCGGCAGCAACAACCTGCGCCAGGTCAGCGCCGGCTTCAGCAACCGCGGTGAGCGCGGCTGGATCTCGGCCCAGGGCGGCTACCAGAAGACCGACGGCATCAACGCCTGCCGCGGCACCGCCGCTGGCTGGGGCGCTGGCTGCTTCGCCGATGAGCCGGACCGCGATGGCTACCGCAACACCTCCATCAACGTGCGCGGTGGCTATGCCCTGACCGACACGCTGAGCCTGGAAGGCCATGTGCTCAACGCCGACAGCTTCAACGAATACGACGGCAGCATCTTCGGCGGCAACGAAGCCGACAACCGCCAGCAGGTCTACGGTGCCAAGCTCGCCTGGGCTGCATCCGAGCGCTTCCGCCTGAGCGCACAGGTTGGCCGCAACCGCGACCAGGCCGACAACTACTTCGCGGATGCCAGCACCGGCACCCGCAGCTTCGCCAGCGCCTTCGATACCCGCCGCGACACCGCCAGCGTGCAGGGCGACTTCAGCTTCGCCGAAGGCCAGCAGATCACCGCTGGCGCTGATTGGCAGAACGACAAGGTCACCAGCTCCACCGCCTTCGACATCGACCAGCGCGACAACCTCGGCGTGTTTGCCGAGTACCAGGGCCAGTTCGGCGCGCACTCGCTGCAGGCCAGCGTGCGCAACGACGACAACGAGCAGTTCGGCAACCACACCACCGGCAGCCTGGGTTATGGCTTTGCCTTCGGCAATGGCTTCCGCCTGACCGCCAGCGCCGGCACCGGCTTCAAGGCACCGACCTTCAACGACCTGTACTACCCGGGCTTCAGCAACCCGAACCTGAAGCCGGAAGAATCCAAGAGCCTGAACCTCGGCATCGCGCAGTACGCCGACAACTGGAACTGGACCTTCAATGCCTACGAAACCCGCGTCGACCAGCTGATCGGCTATGACAGCAACTTCGACCTGGTCAACGTTGCCGAAGCCCGCATCCGCGGCGCCGAGCTGACCGGCTACCTGTCGCTGGCTGGCTTCGACATCAACGCCCAGGCCAGCTTCACCGACCCGCGCGACCACACCTCCGGCGCTGCCACCTACGACAACCTGCTGGCCCGCCGCGCGCGTACCAGCGGTCGTCTGGACGTGGACAAGAGCTTCGGCCCGCTGCGTCTGGGCGTGACCGCTGCAGGCAGTGGCCACCGCTTCGACAACGCTGCCAACAGCGTGCGTCTGGCCGGCCACGGCACCATGGATGTGCGCGTTGAATACGCCATCAACGACGCATGGAGCCTGCAGGCCAAGGCCGCCAACGTGTTCGACCGCGAGTACGAAACCGTTGCCTGGTACAACCAGCCGGGCCGCGAATACCAGCTGACCCTGCGTTACAACAGCAAGGCCAACTGAGTCAGCGAAGCCGCAGCGCCGCTGCGGTTTCCGGCAGTATGAAAACAAGCAGGGCCGACGGTGATTCCGTCGGCCCTGTTCTATTTGCAGTAGCGGAAGTTGGTCAAAGCTTCATGCGCAGACCGACGTTGAAGGTGCGGCCCAGCACGTCATACACCGCCGCCTGGTAACCGCTCTGGTTGAAGCCGGCACCGCCGGCCTCCGCGCCCGGCACACGCGGCGGCGCGCGATCGAAGGCGTTATTGAGACCGCCGAACACGCTGAATTTGGGCGTGACCTGATAGCTGGCGTAAAAATCGCTGTAGAAGGTATTGCCTGCCCATTCGCGCTCATACGTCGCAGTCGAAGTATTGCTGCCACGCATTTTCGATACATGCCGCAGGGTCCAGTAGACGCTGAGCTTGGGATTGGACCAGCCGGTGCGCACCGTGCCCTTCCACTTCGGCGTGCCCCATAGCGTCAGGTAGTCCCATGCATCATCCGGATTCTGCGGATCGGCGACGAACTTGCGTTCCAGCGTGCGGCCGTAGCTCAGATCAACCAGGATACGACCCGCATTGGAGCCCGCCACGCCGCCAAGGTCATGGAACCAATTGGCGTTGATATCCACGCCGCGGGCAATGCTCTGCGACAGGTTCAGCTGCTGCACCGCCACTTCAACGATGTCGCCCGCCGAGTCGCGGGTGACCAGATCGCAGAAGGTGTTGTCCAGGCTGGCCTGGTCGACGCAGCGGTTCAGGATGGTCTGGTAGTCCAGCGTGGAGATCACCCCGCGCAGGTCGATCTTGTAGTAGTCCGCAGACACCGTCAGGTTTGAAATGAAGCGCGGCCGCAACACCACGCCGAAGGTCGTGGTCTTGGCGGTTTCCGGCTTCAGGTTGACGTTGCCCGAGTACACGATGTCCTTCCACTGCCAATAGTTGCCAACACTGGTATCGCTGGGGCTGATCGCGGCGCAATTGCCCGCCGTGTAGCTGGTGGCACTGGTGCGGTTGGCCAACGCGTAGTCGTTGCAGGGATCGTAGATCCACGCCGACGACACGCTGCCGGCGGTGTACAGCTCACCGATGTTGGGTGCACGGATCGCCTTGCCGTAGGTGCCACGCAAGGTGATGTCTTCAATCGGCGCCCATTCCAGACCGAGCTTCGTCGTCGTGGTGCGGCCGGCGGTGCTGTAGTCCGAGACACGCCCGGCCAGCTCCAGCGACAAGCGTTCGGCACCGGCCACACCCGACAGCAGCGGCAGGCTGAGCTCGCTGAAGATCTCCTTGACGCTGAACTCGCCGTTCAAACCGTTCTGGGTGGTGCCAAGGCTGGCGTCATAAGCCGGATTGGTCGGATCGTACTGGGCGATGGTGCCGATCTCATTGCGCTCCTTGCGGTACTCCGCGCCCACCACGATCTTGGCTTCACCGCCGGGCAGGTCGAACAGGCCGCCGGAGGCATAGGCCGATGCAACCTTCTGGGTCAGCGTGGTCGTCGACCAGTCGGTGTCATAGGTCAGCCAGTCGACCATCTCCGAGGTCAGGCGCTTGAACGGATTGATCGCTACGCAGCCGGCCGGGCCATCCCAGCAGATCGGGTTGCCGGCACCATCCACATAGGAGTTCAGGCCCGACAGCAGCCGATCGTAGGAGCCTGCGTTGAGCTCGCGGGTGCGCTGGCGGCTGCGGCCGTAAGAGTAGTAGGCCTCGTAGTTCCAGCTACGGCCAAGAAAGTCGAAATAGCCTTCGGCGCCCACGGTTGCCTGCAGCAACTTGCGGTCGGTCTGCTGGCGCATATGCCCCAGCTCTTCATCGAAATGGCGGCCGAAGGCTATGCCATTGGTGAACGCACCACCGTTGGCGGTGATCATTTCCTGGGTGATGAAGGGGCTGTAATACGGCACCACTTCGCTGCCACCCGAACCGTAGGTACTGAGCGAGCGCCAGGACGCTTCGGACTGACTCTGCGAATAGTTGACCGTGCCCACCAGCCGCAGCGCATCGTTGACGTCGAAATCCAGCGTCGAGCGCACGGTCTGGCGATCCGACGGCGTCACCAGGTACCAGGAGTCATAGCGGCCACCAAACTCACCGCCATCGGTGGTGCCCTGCTGCAGCACGTTGAAGCCGGTGCTGAGGTTGGTCAGACCGCCCGGGCCGAGTTGCGAGTGGCGCAGCGAACCGTCCGGATTGAAGGTGTACAGGCAATTGGCGGCATTGACCACAGTGCAGTTGCCCAGCAACACGGTCGCATTGGGCGAGTTGTAGACGTTGCGGCTGTTGTCGAGGATCACATACGGATCGGTGCTCTTGGCGCGGGCGTAATACGGGTAGCCATTGGCGGTCCAGGGACGGTCCTGGCCGCGCACCGTACCGGAGTTGTCTTCCCAGAAGCCGTACAAGGTGAAGTTGCCGCGGTTGTCAGTGAAGTTCTTGCCGAACAGCACGTCGCCGGTATAGGTCGGCATGTCGCCGCGCGAGGAGTCGCCGTAGCGGACGCTGGCTTCCAGCCCTTCGTAGTCGCGCTTGAGGACGAAGTTGACCACACCGTTCACGGCATCGGCACCGTACAGCGCGGACGCGCCACCGGTGACCACATCCACCCGCTCGATCATGCTTGCAGGCAGCGCACTTACGTCGACACCTGCGGTACCGGGAATCGATGCAACCTGGCGACGGCCATCCACCAGCGTCAAGGTGCGCTGCACGCCCATGCCACGCAGGTCCAGCGCACTGACACCGACATTGCCGGTCTGGTTGGCGGTCTGGCTGGTCTGGGTTGTCGCAAAGCTCGGCAACTGGTTCACCAGATCGGCGATCTGGGTGTAGCCGGAGGCCTGGATCTTTTCCGCACTGATGGCGGTTACCGGTGCGGGGCCTTCAAAGCCCGGCTCACGACGAATGCGCGAGCCGGTGACGATCACGGTATCGAGATTCTTCGCTTCAGCGCCAGCAGCCTGCTGCTCCTTCGCCACCTCCCCGGCAGCATCCTGCGCCCATGCAGAGCCCGTTGCGGTGGCACACAAGGCAATGGCAACAGCGACTGCCAGCTGGCCACGCCGACGACATGGAATGCGCTCGGCGCGATGATTCGTCTTCATCTACTTCCCCTTGGATATGAAATGCGAAACGAAAGTTGAGCAAGCAACAACGAAGTGGCTGCTGCACCGCCCAGCAAACAGCTGCCGGCGCACGCCACCGCCATGACGGCGCTGTCGCCGCCAGGACGCCGGACTTTTACGCGCACACGCTGACCGACCTCAGCGCGGGCAAGCGCAATGGTCGACAGCAGATGGAGCGATCACGGTCCCCGGGGCCCCGAACGAGGCCACACCGAAGGCAAACAAGCACACAACGCCGAGCCAGGACCAACCACTGCGTGCGCCGCTTCTGGCATCCGCGCGCTACCTTGGCATAACCGACCCGGATTTTGAGATCCGCCTAATACCAGCCCCCTGACCGGCCCCGGCAGACGCCTGCTCGCTGTTCAACGTGCAGGACTGATAAAAACAAGACAACCTGTAACAACTGCAACCAACTGATTTAAAGGCATCTGCAGAAACGAAAGCACGCCATGACCGTACATTTCGGGATCAATATTCCACTGCAGCCACAGCCGCACGCTAGGCGTATCTTGGCCTGCACGATGCGGATTTCAGCATACTTATTGCGCTTGAGAGACGGCCGCAGGAATGGCAGGGTGTGCGCTCTGCAACGGAGAGCAACGCCATGGCTGTCACCCTGTCACCGCAGGTATTGGTGCGCATGTTTGATCCCCTTCCCGACGTGGTGTTCTTCATCAAGGACACCGAATGCCGCTACACGCACGTCAACCAGACCTTGATGCAACGGCTGGCGAAGAAGAGCCGCGAGGAGATCGTCGGCAGAAGCGTGTTGCAGCTCTATCCAGCGCATCTGGCCGCGCGCTACATCCTGCAGGACCGGCGCGTGCTGACCGGCGAAGTCATCGAAGACATGCTTGAACTGCAGCTCTATGCCAACCGCAGCCCGGGCTGGTGCCTCACCCTCAAGCAGCCGCTGGTGGAAGACAACCACATCGTCGGTTTGATCGGCATCTCGCGCGATCTTGGCCAACCCGACCGCGAGGACTCCTCCTTCCAGCGCCTGCATGCTGCGGTGGAATACATGCAGGCGCATTTCCACGAGCCGCTGCGCGTGCGCACGCTGGCCGGCAAGAGTGGCGTATCAGTCGCGCAGCTGGAGCGCTTGTTCAAGAAGGTATTCCAGCTGACGCCACAGCAGTTGTTGACCAAATTCCGCATCGAGGCCGCCACCCGCATGCTCTTCACCGACACCAGCATCGCCAGCGTCGGCCAGGCCTGTGGCTTCTCCGACCAGAGTGCGTTCGCGCGCCAGTTCAAGCACACCGTCGGCATGACCCCGCGCGACTATCGGGCGCTGGCTGCGACGCCGAAGTAGCCGTCACGCCCGCGCGCGACGCGATGCGATCGAAAGCAGCTTTTCCGCCTGCTCGCCGCCGGAGCTTCAATCGTCGCAGGCAACCACCAGCGGAACGCCGCGCGTTGGATGCTCGATCACCTGCACCGGCTGGCCGTAGACCTTGCCGATGATCTCGCGGGTCAGCACTTCGCGCGGTGAACCATCAGCGGCAATGCGCCCCTCGCACAGCATCACGATGCGATCGGCATAGGCCGATGCCAGGTTGAGGTCGTGCAATACCACCACCACGCAACGGCCTTGCGCTGCGAGCTCGCGGGCGCTGCGCAAGGTGCGCTCCTGATGGCGAAGATCGAGCGCGGCGGTTGGCTCATCCAGCAGCAGCACCGGTGTCTGTTGTGCCAACGCTCGCGCAAGCGAGGTCCGTGCGGCTTCGCCACCGGACAGCGTCTGCACATCGCGCCCAGCCAAGGCGACGACATCGACTTCTGCCAATGCAGCCTCGACGATCTCCGCATCCTGTCGTGGTTGTGGCGGATGCGGCAAACGCCCCATCGCCACCACCTCGCGCACGCTGAAGGCAAAGTGCACGGCATGATCCTGCGCCATCACCGCCCGCTGCAGCGCAAGCTCACGCACAGGCCAGTCGGCCAGTGCACGACCTTGCAGCAATGCCTGCCCGGCATCCGGTTCGGCATCACCGGCAAGCACGGCCAACAAGGTCGACTTGCCAGCGCCATTGGGCCCGACCAAGGCGGTCAGCGTGCCAGGCTGCAACGTCAGATCAACACCCGCCAACACCTGGCGACCGCCACGCAGCACGCTGACCCCGCCTAATTCCAGCAATGGCGCGCTCATGCCCTTCCCCCGCGCTTGCGCAGCACCAGCCACAGGAAGAACGGCGCGCCCAGCGCCGCGGAGAACAGGCCGAGTGGGATTTCCGACGGTGGATCAAGCGTGCGCGCGGCGGTATCGGCCACCACGATCAACAGCGCGCCGACCACACCCGACAAAGGCAGCAGCCAGCGATGCCCGGGGCCAACCAGCATCCGCACCAGATGCGGCACCACCAGACCGACGAAACTGACGCTGCCGGCAAACGCCACCGCTGCGCCTACCAGCAGCGCACTGAAAGCGACCAGCAACAGTCGCGTGCGCGCGACATCCAGGCCGATATGGCGTGCCTGGCGCTCACCGAGCGCAAGCATGTCCAAGGGCGTGGCCAGCCGCAGCAACGCCAGCAGGCCGATCACGAATACCGGCGTGACCGCGGCCACGTCGCTCCAACTGGCCTGTGCCAAGGAACCCATCTGCCAGAACACCAGCGACTGCAGCTCGCTCTCGCTGGCGATGTAGGTCAGGAAGCCGACCGCCGCCGAGCAGCCCGCACCAATCGCGATACCGACCAGCAGCAGGGTCGCGGTGCCTTCACCGCGCCCCGGCCGCGCCAACAGATAGATCAAGGTCGTCGCGCCAGCACCACCCGCGAATGCCGCCAGTGGAATCAACCACACAGCGAATGCACCCGCACCGAGCACGATGGCCGCCACCGCACCCAGCGCCGCGCCCTGGCTGACGCCGACGATGCCGGGATCCGCCAGCG
The DNA here is from genome assembly GCF_056854515.1 of Stenotrophomonas sp. STEN063. Classification (NCBI taxonomy): domain Bacteria; kingdom Pseudomonadati; phylum Pseudomonadota; class Gammaproteobacteria; order Lysobacterales; family Lysobacteraceae; genus Stenotrophomonas; species Stenotrophomonas sp. STEN063. The sequence continues at coordinate 21,936 of NZ_JBXFWF010000049.1, read as the reverse complement.
GGTTGCCAAACAGGCCCTGCAGCGCGACGCCAGCCATCGCCAGCGACGCACCAATCAACGCGCCCAACAGCGCGCGTGGAATGCGCAGCTGCCAGACCACGCCCATGTCGCGGGCACTGATCAACTGCGGATCCGCCAAACCAAACTGCGCCGCCATTGCCCGCAGCACATCGGCTGCGGGCAGCTTCAGCGGGCCGGTGCCGAACGACAACAGCACCGCCCCCAGCAGCACCGCCAGCAACAGGCATAGCAACAGCGCGCCGTTCGGCCGCCGGACCTGCGCCGACATCATCCGCGCGCCAACTCCGCCAGGGCCTGCGCCAAGGCCAGCGCACCGGCGCCGGAGCCCACGCTGGTGGATTTCAATTCGACATCAGGCATCACCCATACACGATTGGCCGCGCCAGCGGGCGTGTGCTTCAGGGTCGGATAGGCCTTCCACAGGCCGGCTTCACCGCCGAACAGGCGCAGGTCGTTCTCAGTTACCAGGATCACCTCCGGCGCCGCCGCGACAACGCCCTCGTTGCTGAGCTGGGAATAATTGGCCACGCCTGCCTCTTCGCCGATGTTGATACCGCCTGCGATGGTGATCAGCTGGTTGGCGGCGCTGTCGGCGCCGGCCACGGTCGGCAGGCCACCGGCGCCGCTCGCCGACAGCGCGATCACCCGTGGGCGCTTCGCATTGTCCTTGGCGATGGCTGTGGCCTGATCGAGCTGTGCCTGCACCTTGCCAGCCAACTCCTCGCCCTGTGCAGACAGACCAAGCGCAGCAGCCACCTTGCGCACCTTATCCGCCGGCGACTGCAGGTCATCGATCACCACCGCGGCATGGCCGGTCGCGCGCAGGCGTTCGGCCAGCACCGCATGGCGGCGCAGGCTGTTGCCCAGGAACAGCGTCCCGTCCAGGCTCAGCACGCCTTCCACGCCGGTGGTGCGGTTGAACAGGAAGTGCTTGGGGGCAGCCCGGCCTGCAGCGGTCGCCGAGCGTTCCGGCGCGGCATAGACCTTGTCGGCCAGACCCAGTGCTTCGATTACCGCGATCACATCATCGCCACCGGCGACGATGCGACTGATGTCGGTCACTTCAACCTCCACGCCATCGTCCGAGCGCAGCTTGGCCGGCAACTGTGGTGACGCTCCGGCGACTTGCGGCACATCCTGCCCGGCCACACGCTTCCAGCCGGCCGGCAACACGCTCGCATCAGCTGCATCGGTAGCAGACGCTGCAATTTCGGGGGCTTCGGCTGTAGCCTGCGGTGGTGCGGGGCTGCGATCACAGCCGGCAACAAGCGCGGCCAGCAGCAGGCCCAGGCCAGTCGGAACAAGGGTGGTGGCTTTCATCAATACGTCCTCGGTTACCAGATTGGCCGGTGCATTGGGGCTGCGTACCGACCAGCTTTTGATGGCAGTGCGGGAGATGCCGTTGCCGGCATCTCCCGCGCGTTGACCGCCTTGCCGCGCCCAAGGCGCGGCAGATCACTCAGCGCTGCACAGGCAGCAAGCGGGTGATGCGATCACCCTTGGCGTCATCGGCGCCCTTGGACTTGTTGATCGCGAACATCACCGCATCCGGGCCCTTGCTGACGTGGTTCGGGTAGGTGCCGCCGTCGAGGTTGGCAACGATGTTGCCGCCTTCATCGACCACCGTGACGGTGCCGGCAGCGCGGTTGCTGACATAGGCCAGGCGCGTGCTCGGGCTGTAGGACACGTTCAAGGAACCGGCGCCGACATACACGTCGTGCTCGACCTTGGCAGTGGCCGGGTCGACGATCAGCAGGTTGTCGCTGCCCTGCGAGACCACCAGCAGGCGCTTGGCCACCGGGTTCCACGCAACGCCGATCGCATCACGCGCGCCGGCCAGCGGAAACACCTTCTCCACCTTGCCGCTGGCGCCGTCGATGATCGCCGCCTCGGCAGCGGCCAGGCTGACGGTATAGACCTTGCCGGTAGCCGTATCGATGTCCAGGCTGCCCGGGGTGAAGGTCTCGCCGCGCTTGCCGGAGGCGATGGTGATGTTGTCCAGCTGCTGCAGCGTGCGGGTGTCGAACACACTGATGAAGTCGGCACCGGTGGCCGAAACATAGGCACGGTTTCGCTGTGCATCGACCACCACGTCACGCGCATGCGATACCGCGCCGACCGGGAACTGCTTGACCAGCGACAGGTCGGACTGGCGGTAGACCGCCACCGTGTCCTGGCGGGTATTGGTCACCCACACATTGCCATTGGCGTCATCCACGCCCACGCCGTACACGGCGAACAGGTTGCCATCATTGCCCGGCGCCGCCTGCGGCGACACGCGGGCGATGATCTGCAGCGATTCCGGATCCACCTTGAGCAGCTCGGACTGCTTCACCGGCGGGCGGCCGACGGCGCTGGTCACGAACGCGGCCTTGCTGGCCGGGCTGTAGGCGACCTGATACAAACCCTGCACCAGACGGTTGCTGGCGGCCTGGATGCGATCCTGGCCGGAAAGCGGCACTTCGCGCGAGACCTTCAGTGAGAACACCGCTGCGGCATCCGGCGCAGCCGCACGCACCACGATGGGCTGCGGGCCGGCGACAGCATCGGCTGGAATCGCCAGCGTGCCGCTGAACTTGCCTTCGCCGTTGGCGACATAAGGCTGTGCGTTGAGCACGGTCTCACCGCGCAGCAAGGTCACCTTCTGGCCCGGGGTGAAACCGTTGCCTTCAATACCGGTTTCGCTGCCCGGCAACACCACCGGCGCGGTAGCGCGCACGCTGCCGTTGAACGCGGTATCCGGCTGTACGAACACCTGGGCGCCGGCAACGCCGGTGGCCAGCAACAAGGCCAGGCCGAGCAGGTGCGGGCGCGCGGTGCGGGCGGTGGTGGAAGCAGTAATAGAACGAACGTTTGCCATCGGGCATTACCTCTTGGGTGCTGCGCGACGTCGCGCGCATCGTGGGTTTCTGCCTGGGCGGTGACGCTGCCTGGGTAATGGAATGCCGGGCCTAGCGGCCCGGACTGGGAAGTCAGATTAGGAGCAGGCGGATCAGGAGCGCGGCTCCGCGCTGCGATCGCGCACGCCGGTGATTTCATGCAGCGCGCGCATCAGCGAGGCACGGAACATCGGGCCATGGCCGAGGCCATCGAACTGGTGGTACTCGACATCAAGTCCCGGCACCTGCCGCAGACGCGCAGACAGCTGCTCGGCGGCATCGGAAGGCGCACCGGAGACGCGCTTCAGGTGTGCCAGCACGCGCGGATTGCTCATGTCGCGGTTGCTGGTATCACGATCACGCTCACCGCCACCGAGCATCATCAGCACACGCGCCGGATGACCGGCGTTGTTGCCGATGAACTGGCGCTCAGGAGCACCGAGCATCGCGCCCTGCTGCCACCACAACGACGGGCTGGCCGGCACATAGGTCTGGAATGCACCGCTGCGCGTGTACAGCGTATGCAGCACGAACAGCCCGCCCAGAGAGTGGCCCCACAATGCCTGCTTGTTGGCATCGGTAGCCACGTGCTGCGCCAGCTGCGGACGGATGCGCCGCTCAAGCACTTCCAGGAACGCATCGGCGCCACCGCCGACCGCCGCGCCACCGTCTTCGGGCTGGTCAGCAATCGGTGTGTAGTCGCGGGTACGGGCGGGCGAATCGATGCGCTGCTGGTTGTCGTAGCCGACGAACACCAGCACCGTTGGCTGCTTCTGCGCCAGCTCCTCCAGCAGGGGCGCGTCGAATTCCATCAACGCGCCATTGCCATCCAGCATCCACAGCGCCGGGAAACCCGCCGCCGGTGCCTTACCGGCTGGGATGCCCAGGTTGACTCGCCAGGTGCGCTGGCCATCATCACTGCGTACCACGAAGCGTTCGAAGCGGTAGTGCGCCGAGCCGGTATCGGCAACGGTCTGGCCCATCAACTGCGCCGGGTTGCGTTGCTGGGCGGCTGCCATCGGCGCGACTACGCCGAGCAACACCAGCGAGGCCACGGCGAGCAGTGAATGAAAGCGGGTACGCATGTGAGTTGTCATCGCTGTGCCTGGATCAGAAGCCGACGGTCAGGTTTACCCAGTAGCTGCGGCCGGGCTCATTGTAGGTAGCAGCACCTGCACCGGTGGCGCTGGTGCTGGTGGTGCCTTCGCGGAACAGACGCTTGTCGAACAGGTTGTTGATACCACCACCGACGCGCACCTTCGGCGTGATCCGGTACTGGCCTCCCAGGCTCCACAGGTCATAGGCAGCGCGCGTATCCGGCGGCAATGCCGCACCGGTGGTGCTGGCCTGCGTCGCCGATTCCTGCTTGCCGTAGAAGGTGCCGGTCAGCATGAACGACAACTGCGTATTGACCTGCCAATCCAGGAAGGTGTTGACGGTGTATTCGGGGATGATGGACAGCGGCTGATCGGTGGTCTTGTCGACGTTCTCGATCATCCAGGTGACATTGGTATTCCACGACAGCACATCACCACCGCCGATCAGCGGCACCTTCACGTTGCCTTCGACGCCACGGATGATGGCTTCCGGCGCATTGGTCCACTGGAACACCTGACCCTTGGTGTCATTGGTGATGCCGATGCGGTCCTGGCCGGCAACGATCTTGTCCTTGTAGTCGTTATGGAAGTAGGTGACCGAGGCGTGCCAGCCGTTGTCCGGTGCCCACTCGATGCCGATTTCCTTGTTGATGCTGGTTTCCGGATCGAGGTTGGCGTTGCCCATCACGTAGCAGCCAGAGCCTTGATTCGGGCTCAGCACCGGGCAGCCATTGCCGCGCGTGTAGTAGAGGTAATCCGGGTTGGCCTGGTACAGGTTCGGCGCCTTGAACGCACGCGCAATGCCGCCCTTGATCGCCCAATCCTGCGCCAGCTTGTACTGCACGTTGAGGCTGGGACTGAGGTTGTTGCCGAACTGCGAATGGTGATCGAAACGCAGGCCCGGGGTCAGCGTCCAACGCTCACCGATGTACAGGTTGTCCTCGACGAACACTGCTGCGAACTGCTGGTCGCTCTTGCCGGTACGCACGCCGTCGTAGCCCGGAATGCCGCCACCGCTGCTGGAGGTCTGGGTCACCGAATACGGGTCATCCAGCTTCATGTCGCGGTATTCGAAGCCCAGCGTCGCCACCTGTTCGATGCCGCCCCAGTTCAGCGGCACGTTGATCTCGCCATCGACGCGGGTGGAGGTCAGCTCGGACGTGGAGAAGCTCGCGCCTTCGGTGATCGAGCCTTCCGGGCCGCCGGCCAGGCCTTCGTTCAAGCGGGTATTGTCGGTGTCGTCGTAGGCAGCGGTGATGCGCGAAGTACCCCAGTCGTAGCTGCCGCGATGGGTCAGGCCGAACGAGCGACGCAGCATCACGTTGGTCTCGGCGCCGTACAGTGCGTTCAAGCGCTCGAAGCCGTCGCTGCTGACGCCGCGCTCGCCGGAGTAGATATTGCCCTGGCGGCTGACGCTGGCATCCAGCTCCAGCACATGATTGTCGTTGATGTCGTAGCGCAGCAGGCCGCTGATATCGCGGTTGCGCACGCCTTCGCGACCGGCCGGCGGGGTCACGCCGGTGGCGAACTCCTCGTTGAGCGACAGCGCATCCGGCTCGGTCTTGTTGACGTTGCCGAACAGGCGGAACGACAGTTGCTCACTCAACGGACCGGACAGCTGGAAGCCAACGCGCTCGCTGTCGCCTTCGGCACTGTGCTCGGCCTGGCTGCCGTACAAGGTCAGCGAGCCAGTCAGGTCGCCGGTCGGCTTCTTGGTGATGATGTTGACCACACCACCGGAAGCACCCGAGCCGTAACGTGCAGCAGCAGGACCACGCAGCACTTCGATACGCTCGACCGCTTCGGCCGGCACCCAGTTGCTGTCGCCGCGGCTGTTGCGCTCGCCGCTGCGGCCCATGCGCACCGAATCGCGCGAGCTCACCGGGCGGCCGTCGATCAGGATCAAGGTGTTTTCCGGGCCCATGCCACGGATGTCGATCTGGCGGAAATTGCCATATGACCCCGACGCGGTATTGCCGGTCAGGTTGATGCCGGGCATGCGCCGGATCACTTCGGACAGATCGTTGGCCGGCGGCAGGCGCTCCAGGTCCACCGAGGTGATCACCGAGCTGCCCAAGGCCTGCTTGGCGATCTGCTCGGCGGTGACGTGCACGGTATCGATGTCGGTCGCCGGTGCCGCGCCTTCGGCCAGTGCCGGCCCGGCGAGCAAGGCGCTCAATGCCAGCGCAGCGGAAAGGGGATGGCGGGACAACAAGGCACGCGCGGACAACCGCGACGACGAACGACGGGACATGGGGGAAAGCCTCTCGACAGTGGGGATGCGCCCCTCTGGCGAACAGCTTGAGGAACGACGGATATCGAATGCAGCTGCCGGAAACAAACGCCAGGCAGGCTGCGGGATGCCCGCATTCTACACTAAATGAGAATGATTATTGATAACAAAGGGTGATCAGATTGTGGGAGCGGCATAAGCCGCGAAGCAACTGTATCGTCCGATTGCAAAAATCACCGCAATTCCATTGCAGCCAGTTTCGCGGCTTACGCCGCTCCCACATATCAGCTCAAAGCACCGGCCTTGGCGTGTGGCACCCGGCTTGTGGGAGCGACACAAGCCGCGAAGCAACTGGATCGTCCGATTGCAGAAATCACTGCAATTTCGTTGCAGCCAGCTTCGCGGCTTACGCCGCTCCCACAAAAGATCCTCAGGAATGCTTACGCGACGATGCTCACCAACTCACGCATATCGTCGATCACCGCCACCGCATCAGCGGCATCCAGATCCAGGTCACGCGAATAGCCGTAGCGCACCAGCACGATCGGCATGCCGGCATTGTTGGCCGCGCCCAGATCGGTGCCCGAGTCACCGATCATCAGGCAATCCGCCGCCGGCTGCTGCAACAGACGCGCCACATGCAACAAGGGCTCGGCCGCAGGCTTGCGCTGCGGCAGCGAATCGCCACCGATGATGTGCGCGAAGAAGCCGGCAATGCCCAGATGCTGCAACAAAGGCGCGACCATCGCCGCCGGTTTGTTGGTGCATATGGCCATCGGCAGGCCGCGCGCCTGCAACGCGGTCAAGGCCTCACCAACACCGTCGTAGAGGCGCGGGCTGCGCAGCAGGCAGGCCTTGTAGTGCCGCATGAAAACCGACATCACCTCTTCCAGCGTCAATGCGCTGCCAGCGTTCGCCAATGCGGTGGACACCAGGTTGCGTACGCCCTCGCCTATCCAGCTGCGCACCGTCGCCTCGGAGACACGCGGCAGCGCCAGCTCTTCCAATGTGAGGTTCACTGCCTCGGCGATATCACCTGCGCTGTCCACCAGCGTGCCATCCAAATCGAACACCAAGGCCGTAGTCGCCACGCATCCACACTCCCGGAAAATGAGCATCGATTGTAGCGGCGCCGCGTCGCGCAGAGGATGTACTCAATCCAACGAGATGCTGCGAAACAAATCACCCTGGATCACCAGTTCTTCGCGGTCACGGAAGCCCGACAAGCCCACGCCGACCAGGCGATAGCGCGTGTCAGCGGGCAACTGCACGCGCTGGCACAAGGCAAGTGCGATGTCGCGCAGGTCTTCAACCGAGCTTGGCGGCGTATCCGGCGTATAGCTGCGGGTGAGAATACGGAACTGCGCGGTCTTCAACTTCAGCACAACGGTGTGACCGATGCGCTCGGTGCGCCCGGTTGCGCGCCACGTACGTTCCGCCAACTGGGTGATGGCTTCATCGAACTCACCCATGTGCAGGTCTTCGGCAAAGGTGTCTTCGGAAGAGATCGACTGCACGGGCTGATCGGGTTCCACCGGTCGCTCATCGATGCCACGCGCGCGTCGGTACAAACCCGCGCCAAAACTGCCGAACAAGGCTTGCAGTTGTTCAAGCGGCAGCGCCCGCAGATCACCGACGGTGACAATGCCCAGCGCCGACAGCTTGCCTTCCATCACCTTGCCCACGCCCGGCACCCGTTTGACCGGCAACGGCGTCAGGAACTGCTCCACCTTCGAAGGTGGCACCACGAACTGACCATCGGGCTTGCGCCAGTCCGAGGCGACCTTGGCCAGGAACTTGTTCGGGGCGATGCCGGCCGAGGCGGTCAGGCCGGTAGTCTCGCGGATCTGCGCGCGGATGGTCCGGGCGATCTCGGTGGCGATGCCGTCGCAGCTCGGCGATTCGGTGACGTCGAGGAAGGCCTCATCCAGCGACAGCGGCTCCACCAGCGGGGTGTGCTGCAGGAATATCTCGCGGATCTGCCGCGACACCGCCTTGTAGCGGGCAAAGTCCGGCGGCACGAATACCGCATCCGGGCACAGGCGCTCGGCCCGCAGCGCCGGCATGGCCGAACGCACCCCGAACTTGCGGGCCTCGTAGGAGGCCGCACAGACCACCGAACGCGCCCCGCGCCAGGCCACCACCACCGGCCTCCCGCGCAAACCGGGGTCATCACGCTGCTCCACGGACGCATAAAAGGCGTCCATGTCGACGTGGATGATCTTGCGTTGTTGGCTCAAGGCAACAGTCTCAAAAGGTCGCCAACATGATAGCTGTTGTCGCTAAATGCACACTTGTCCTCACAAATGTACTTATTCATACCTCCCGTAACAGCCCGCGAACGGCGCTTATCTGCAGCTAACATACGCAACCGTCCAGTTAAAACATTTGATTGAACGCAGCTGCTGCAGCATGCTCCGGGGCTCGCAATGGCTTTGGATTACCCCGGATGACCCGTCTGCATGCTTTCTCGCGCGACCAGCTGCTGGCCAGCGCGCGTGGCGAACTTTTCGGCCCCAACAAAGGCCGTCTCCCCAATGACCCGATGCTGATGTTCGACCGCATCACCGAGATCCGCGAGGACGGTGGCGCACACGGCAAGGGCATGATCCGGGCCGAGCTGGATATCCGTCCTGACCTGTGGTTCTTCGGCTGCCATTTCATCGGCGACCCGGTGATGCCGGGCTGCCTGGGCCTGGATGCCATGTGGCAGCTGACCGGCTTCTACCTGACCTGGCTGGGCGCGGAAGGCCGCGGCCGTGCGCTGGGCTGTGGCGAGGTCAAGTTCACCGGCCAGGTGCTGCCCAGCGCCAAGCTGGTGCAATACGAAATCGATGTCTCGCGCGTGATCAACCGCAAGCTGGTGATGGCACAGACCGACGCCCGCATGCTGCTCGACGGCCGCGAGATCTACACCGCCAAGGACCTGCGCGTAGGTCTGTTCACCTCAACCGAGAGCTTCTGATGCGTCGTGTCGTCATTACCGGCATGGGCATCACGTCCTGCCTTGGCAACGATCTGGATACCGTCTCCAGCGCCCTGCGTGACAGCCGTCCCGGCATCGTCACCCTGCCCGACCACGCCGAAGCCGGCCTGCGCAGCCAGATCGGCGGCAAGGTCGAGATCGACCTGGACGCGCAGGTGGACCGCAAGCTCAAGCGCTTCATGAGCGATGCCGCGGCCTACAGCTATGTCGCCATGCGCGACGCCATCGCCGACGCCGGCCTGGACGAGGCTGCGGTCAGCAACGTGCGTACCGGCCTGATCGCCGGCTCCGGTGGTGGCTCCAGCGAATGGCAGGTGGAAGCCGCCGATCTGCTGCGCAACCGTGGCGTGCGTAAAGTTGGCCCGTACATGGTGCCGCGCACGATGTGCTCGACGGTGTCGGCCAACCTGGCCACCGCCTTCAGCATCAAGGGCCTGAGCTATTCGCTGTCGGCCGCCTGCGCCACCTCGGCACACTGCATCGGCGCTGCCGCCGACCTGATCCGCCACGGCGCCCAGGACGTGATGTTTGCCGGCGGCGGTGAAGACCTGCACTGGTCGATGAGCGTGATGTTCGACGCCATGGGCGCGCTGTCCACCAGCTTCAACGAAACCCCGAGCACCGCATCGCGTCCGTACGACGCCAACCGCGACGGCTTCGTCATCGCAGGCGGCGCCGGCATGCTGGTGCTGGAAGACTACGACCACGCTGTGGCCCGTGGCGCCCGCATCTATGCCGAGCTGGTTGGCTACGGCGTGACCTCCGACGGCGCCGACATGGTTGCCCCGTCCGGCGAAGGCGCCGTGCGTTGCATGAAGATGGCGATGGAAGGTTTGGACCGTCCGATCGACTATCTGAACACCCACGGCACCTCGACGCCGCTGGGCGACGTGACCGAGCTGGGCGCAGTGCGCGAAGTGTTTGGCGAGGCAGTACCGCCGCTGTCCTCGACCAAGGCGCTGTCGGGCCACTCGCTGGGCGCTGCCAGCGTGCACGAGGCGATCTACTGCCTGCTCATGATGCGTGATGGCTTCATGGCCGGCTCGGCCAACATCGAGACGCTGGACGAGCGTGTGGAAGGCTTCCCGGTCCTGCGCAAGACGCAGGATGCGAAGTTGGATACGGTGATGTCCAACAGCTTCGGCTTTGGCGGCACCAATGCAACGTTGATCTTCGGCCGGGTTTGATGGCGGAGTGATCTGAAAGAAAACAGCCGCGAAAGCGGCTGTTTTTTTTGTGCTTTGGTTTTGGCTTCTGCTTTGGTTTTGCTGTTGCTCTTGCTGTCCCCTCTCCCGTTCACGGGAGAGGGGTTGGGGTGAGGGGAAGCTTTTGCTTTTGCTTTTGCTTCAGCTATAGCCATTGCTCTGCTGCCCCGAAAAACAACGGCAACAGCAATGGCAACAGCAACAAGCAGAAGCTGCCCTCACCCCTACCCCTCTCCCGCAGGCGGGAGAGGGGAAAGCAGAGCAGAGCTGGGCAAGGCCAAAAGCAAAGCCAACCTAAAGCAAGAGCAACGCCAAAGCAAAGGCATGAGCAAAGCGAAAGCAGAACCGAAGCAGAGCCGAAGCAGAGCCAAAGCAGAGCCAAAGCAGAGCAAGAGTCAAACCCAGCCCCAGCCCGAGCTTCCTCAGTCGTAATTACTCAACGCCAGCGACAGCAACGCCTTGGCCTGCTCGCGCAGGGACTGCGGCTCCACGATCTCCGCGTCCGAGCCGTAATGCAGCACGTCCATCAACAGCTCGCGCGACACGCTGTACGGCACCTTCAATTCATAACGTCCGTCAGCAAGGAACCGGCCCTGCTGCTTGGAATGCCAATGCTCATCGGCCACCCAGCGCGCGGCCTTGGCACTGAACACAATCGTCGCCCACCCCTTGGGCGCACCCGAGAAGATGCCGTAGCTCGCCGCCAACTGCTCGTTCAACTCTTCATCGGCCACATCACGCGCCGGCTGATCGAGCAGCCGCGCCTGATGGATGCGGTCCACCGCAAAACTGCGCACCGCCTCGCGACTGTGATCCCAGGCGTCCAGGTACCAGTTGTCGCGGTAATGGGTAATGCGCTGCGGCGATACCGTGCGCCGGGTCGCCTCATCGGTGGAACGTGCGCGGTACTCGAAGGACAGCTGCTTGCGCTCCAATACGCCGGAAGCCACCGTGCGGAAACTGGCCTCGTCAAGCTTGCGGCCGCGGTGTGGAATCACCCGCACCCGCTCCACCGGCCAATGCGACGCACCCGCCTGTGCGGCCAACAGGCCTTCGATGCGCTGCTGCAGCGGCGCCAGCATCGACGACAACACCCCGCCACCGGTCCGCGACAGCAGGTGCTGGGATGCCAGCAAGGCGTGCAGCTCCTCCGAGCTCAGCCACAGGCCCGGCAACTCGAAACGGTCGCTTTCCCCACTCAGGTAGCGGAACCCGGCCTCGCCATCGCCCTCCACCGGCGCCATCAGCGCGTCACGCAGGAAGGCCAGGTCGCGGTAGACCGTGGCACGGGAACAGCTCAACTCCTCCTGCAACCGCATCACCGTGACCGGATAGCGGGCGGACTTGAGCAGACGATGCAGCGCGTTGATGCGTTCATAGCGGTCCATGCCCGGATTATGTCCGACTCCGGGCGTCAATGGAGCAGGTCGGCCACCGCTGTAATCGCGGATGAAGCCCCGGCCGCTGGATGCGCCTGAGGGTCAGGGACCATCCGGTATCATCGCAAGGCCTCCCTTTTCCGTCTCTCCCAAGGAGATCCTCCTGATGTCCCTGCGTGTTTCCCTATTGCTGCCATTGCTGCTGGCCGCCCCGCTGGCCTGGGCCGAAGACGCCACCGATACGTCCGACCTTGCCGCGATGACCTCGCCGTGGAGCGGCAGCGGCGGCGAACTGGGCTTTGCCTCGGCCCACGGCAACAGCACCACCGAAAGCTTCAATGGCCGCCTGAAGCTGCGCTACACCGACGATGACTGGATCCACAGCATGGATCTGTTCGGTCTGCGCTCCAGCGCCGAATACACGGAAACCGCCGACGACGGCAGCACCAGCCGCAAGCGCCAGACCACTGCCAACCGCTACTCCGGCAGTGCCGGCAGCGCCCTGCAGCTGGGCGAGCACCGCCAGCTCACCGCCACGGTGCGTTATGAACGCGACGACTTCGCCACCTACGATCGCCTTGGCACCTTCGGTCTGGGCTACGGTACCCGCCTGATCGACGGCGAACGCGTCACCTTGGACACCCAGATCGGCCCCGGTGTGCGCCGCACCCACAATTCCGAGACCGACGAGAACCGTACCGGCCTGATCGGCCGCGGCCTGTTCGACCTCAAGTTCGGCATCACCGAGAACACCGAGCTGGTCAATTCGCTGCTGGTGGAATCCGGTTCGTACAACACCTTCGCGCAGAACGACTTTGGTGTGTCGGTCAACATGAACAAGCACTTCGCCCTCAAGGCAGGTTGGCAGGCGCGCTACAACAGCGACGTCGCCGACCAGAAGCGCAAGACCGATACGCTGTCCACCATGAACGTGGTCTACAGCTTCAAGTAAGCAGGTGCCGGGCGACTGCCCGGCCGCCGCCTCCGGTAATGCCGAGCCATGCTCGGCAAGAGGCATTACCGGGCTGGTCTGATGCCGAGCAAGGCTCGGCAACAGGCTCAGGCTTTGTCGGTAGAGCCTCTGCCGAGCATGGCTCGGCACTACCGGCAAGGCGAAGCTCAGCGCAACAGCTCGCCCGCGCCGGCGGCCAACAGCTGTCGCGCCACTTCACGCCCCAGCGCCTCCGGATCGCTCGCCGGGCCCTGCGCCTGCGCACGCACCGCACGGCCATCAGACACACCGCCGACCAGGCCCTGCAACCACAGGTCCTCGCCACGCCACTGCGCCAGGCCTGCAACCGGCACATGGCAGCTGCCATCCAGCGCGCGGTTCATCGCCCGCTCCGCTTCCACGCAGGTTCGGGTGGAGGCATCGTCCAGCGCCTTGAGCAGCGCAATCGTGCCGGCATCGTCCTGCCGGCATTCAATCGCCACTGCAGCCTGTGCGGGCGCCGGCAGCCACTGCGGGGCGACCAGGCGATCGCGGATCCGCGCGCCCAGTTCCAGCCGCTCCAGGCCGGCACAGGCCAGGATGATGGCGTCATATTCACCGGCATCCAGCTTGGCCAGGCGGGTGTTGACGTTGCCACGCAGGTCGCGCGACGTGAGGTCCGGGCGCAGCGCACGCAGCTGTGCCTGCCGGCGCAACGACGACGTGCCGACGCAGGCGCCCTGCGGCAAGGCATCCAGCGACGCATAGGTGTTGGAGACGAAAGCATCAGCCGAATCGGCGCGGGTCAGGATCGCCGGCAGCGCGAACGGCGCCTCCAGCTCCATCGGCACGTCCTTGAGCGAATGCACCGCGCAATCGGCGTCGCCACGCAGCATCGCCAGCTCCAGCTCCTTCAGGAACAGGCCCTTGCCGCCAATGGCAGCCAGCGAGCGGTCGAGGATTTCATCGCCGCGCGTGCTCATCGGCACAAGTTCCACCTGCAGCCCTGGATGGGCCTGGCGCAGGCGGTCGGCGACGTGTTCGCTCTGCCACAGGGCAAGCGGGCTCTTTCGGGTGGCGATACGCAGGATGCTCATGCGGCCATTATCGCCGCTGCAAGCTCCGGGTCACAGCCGTTCCATCTCGGTCTTCAGCCCGGCCACGCAGCGGCGGCTGATTTCCAGCGGCTGCGGGACATCACGCAGCACTGCCTGCACCTGCCCGGCCGGCGTGCGGCGGACTTCCTGCAACCGATCACGGGCGATCAGGCAGTTGCGGTGGATGCGGATGAAACGCCCGGAGAACTCGTCTTCCAGCGAGCGCAGCGACTCTTCGATCAGGTCTTCGCCACGCAGGTGGTGCACCACCACGTATTTTTCCTCGGCCTGCAGGTAGAGGATGTCCTCCACCGGCACCAGCCGCAGGCTGCCGCGCAGACGCGCGCACAACGCCCGTCGCGGCTGCGTGGCCGCGGCTGGCGCGGCATTGGCGCGGCCAACAATGAAGGTGCGCGCACGCTCCAGCGCTGCGGCCAGGCGCTCTGCACGCACAGGTTTCATCAGGTAGTCGATCGCCGCCGCTTCAAACGCCGACAAGGCATGGGCGTCATAGGCGGTGCAGAACACCACCGCCGGACGCGGCTCAAACCGCGCCAGATGGCGGGCAACCTCCAGACCGTCGATGCCGGGCATGGCGATATCCAGCAACACCAGATCCGGCTGGGTCTGCGCGCAGACCTGCAGGGCGTCATTGCCGTTGGCGGCCTCGCCAACCACCTCCACCCCCGCCAGCTCGGCCAGCAGCGCGCGCAGGCGCTCGCGCGCCAAGGGCTCGTCATCGGCGATTACTACCTTCACACCACTACCTCACTCACGGCTCCCCAGTCGTGGCGACATGGTAGCCGGGTTCGCTGCAGGCCGCCGTCAACATCCCGGCAACTGCGGTGCAGCTCACAAACCGATCAGACCTGCGTGAAACGGGCCTGCAGCCAGTCGCCCAACGCGTGGATCTCTTCGCCACAGACCTGGTGGGCCATCTGGTAGCGGTGCCATTCCACGCCGAAACCCAGCGTCCTGAGCACCTGTGCGCTGTGCTCGGCGATCTGCAGCGGAATCACCGGATCGGCGCTGCCATGGGCCATGAAGATCGGCTGGGCGATGGCGCCATCCACCAGCTGCGACGGTGCAGCATCCACTTCCGGCAGATAGGTCGACAAGGCCACCAGGCCGGCGACCGGCTCACGGCGCTTCAGGCCAGCGGACAGGATGATCGCCCCACCCTGCGAGAACCCGGCCAGGACGATGCGGTTTGCCGGAATGCCGCGCGCCTGTTCACGGGCGATCAGTTCTTCCAGCTGCTCCACCGATTCGGCGACACCCTTGGCATCGGCGCGGCTGCGGAAGTCCATGCTGACGATGTCATACCAGGCACGCATCGGCATGCCGTTGTTGATGCTGACCGGGCGCTTGGGCGCGTGCGGGAACACGAAGCGGATCGCCGGCCACTGCGGACGCACCAGCTCGGGCACGATAGGCGCGAAATCATGGCCATCGGCACCCAGGCCATGCAGCCAGATCACCGACCATTCCGGCGACGCGCCGGTTTCCTGCTCCACTGTTTCCAGCATGTGCATCACTCCCAAAGACAGGCGGGAATTATGCCTGCCTGGCACAGCCATAGGGACAGCCCTCCCGTTTTGTGGGAGCGGCGTAAGCCGCGAAGCTGGTGGTGCTGCCGGTTGAAGCCAAGCCGGCGACCTGCATGTAGATCGCCAGCCAAATGGCGGTGCATTGCTATCGGCTTCGCGGCTCACGCCGCTCCCACAATCGCAACAACAGCAACAACAGCAATTAGTCCTGCAGCGGTTCCTTCATCGCTGCCGCACGCAACTCGGCGGCACGCAGCAGCACCGCCGGCGGGGCGTTCTCTTCCGGGATGCACAGCAGGCCATGCCTGCGCAGCCAGTCACCGGCTTTGCGCGAGGACGTCCACGCCACCACCGGCACCGCCAGCGCCATGCCGATCACCACCGGCGCCATCCACGCGGCCAACGGCGGCGACACCAGATAGGCGGCCACGCCCATCACCACGCCAAACACGCTCAAACCGCCATAACTGCGCAGCAAGGCGCTCACCGAGATGCTGCCGTCATCGCGCTGCTGTGCGTCCCAGCCCGAGTCCTTGCCGGCCAGCACTTCGGCAACACCGCGCGACTGCACGTACATCACCACCGGCGCCATCAATGCCGCCAGCACGGTCTCCAGCAGCATCGAAATAAAAGCGCGGAACGCGCCGCCACAACCGATGCGCTCCTTGCGCGAAGTCAGCATCGCCACATACCCCATCAGCTTGGGCGACAGCAGCGCGACCATGGTCACCACGAATACCCAGAACACGCCATCCTGGTCCAGGCCGCGCCAGTAATTTGCCGGTGCCATCTGCAGGTGCAGGTGCAGCTCCTCGGCCAGGTCGATGCCGCCGTGGATCAGCGGGATGGCGATACCGATCAGCATCAACATCGCCCACATCGGCGCAGTGAAGTAATGGCCGATGCCGATCAACATATGCACGCGGTTGACCCAGTGCAGGCCCGGCGTGGCGACCACCTTGGAGTGCTGCAGGTTGCCCTGGCACCAGCGGCGGTCACGGATCAGCAGATCGGTCAGGGTCGGCGGGCCTTCTTCGTAGCTGCCGTGCAGGTAGGGCACCATGTGCGAGGCCCAGCCGCCACGGCGAATCAGCGCGGCCTCGACGAAGTCATGGCTTAGCACGTGGCCGCCAAACGGCTTGCGCCCCGGCAGTTCCGGCAAACCGGCCTGCTCGGCAAAGGCCTGGGTGCGGATCACCGCATTGTGACCCCAATAATTGCTTTCCGCGCCGTGCCACCAGGCCACGCCATAGGCCATCACCGGCCCGTACACGCGGCCACCGAACTGCTGCATGCGCGCGAACGCGGTGCGACCACCTACCACCGCCGGCAGTGACTGGATCAGGCCGACGGTCGGATGGTTCTCCATTGCCGACACCAGACGCACGATCACATCGCCGGTCATCAAGCTGTCGGCATCGAGGATCAACATCTGCGGGTAGGCACCACCGAAGCGGCGCACCCAGTCGGCGATATTGCCGGCCTTGCGGCCCACATTGCTGGCGCGGCGGCGGTAGTACAGCCGCTCCGCGCCGCCGGTGGCTTCCACCAGGCGCGCGAATACCTGCTCTTCGGCGCGGCCGATGGCGTCGCGGGTGGTATCGCTGAGCACGTAGAAATCGAAGTGTTCCAGCTGCCCGGTCGCGGCCACCGATTCGTAGATCGCCTGCAGGCCGGCCATCATCCGGCGCGGGTCTTCGTTATAGGTGGGCATCAACAAGGCAGTACGGCTGCGCAGCTGCGGCAGCGGCGTATCCGGGTAGATGCCTAGCTTGCGGCGGCCGCGCAGCAGCGCCTGCAGCCCGGCCAGGCTGCTGACGAAGGACATCGCGATCCAGGCGAACAACAGCACGAACAAGCCGAGCAGGCAGGCTTCGAGCACGTTGATGCCACCGTTGGACAGCACCCGCGCCATCAACCAGGTGGCGAGCAGCGTGGTCAGCGCGGTGCTACCGAAGACGTACAGCCGGCGCAGGCCGATATTGGCCGGCGCGGTCTTCTGCCGCGGCACATGCAGCGTGCCCGAACGCAACGACTGCTCAGGCATGGCCAAGGGGTGCTCGGCCGGGAGCACGGCGATGCCGGCATCCAGCCCGTTGTCGGTGCTTACCGTAGAGCTCATCGACCACCCCGCTGCGTGACCTGCAGCCCGTCCTGGCGACACACCTTGCCGTAACGCTGTTTGCTTGCGTGTTGCACCTGAAATCCTTGAAGGAGAAGCCGACCAGCCGGGAAAACTAGAAGAACCAACTTAAACCTGCGGCAAACGAAGCCTGCCGGTCGCGATGCGGGAGCCCCCTCGAACCACCTCGCTGCAGGTGCCAACCTGGCCACCCAGGCCGCTCCGGGCCCAACCACCGCGCGTCCTTCACGGCATTGGCAATGGGGGAATTATCCATCATCAAATCGACAGGTACACCTGCGCCAGTCACTTTGACCGTGGCCCGGAGCGAATGGGAGGCTCGCGGGAAGCACCCGTAGCGCAGGGGACGCGCGTGCCACAGGGCCGCGTCAAACCGTTGCAGTTGCACCTGTTCCGAGCGAGCGGGCGCCACCTGACGAGCAGAACCGCACGATCGACAGACCCGGGGCCCGGCCGCCCGAGGGAATCCCGCGGCCCCACTCAGGCACCAGGAATCGGGACGCAGGACGCCGCGCGTGCATCACGGATATCCGTTCATATCCAATGGCATCGCCGCATGGAACGACTTGCCTGGCCGCAGGCAACTGAAACCCGCTGTATCGACCAGCGGTGAACAGGGCGCAATCATGCGCACGCAGAACCCAGGCTAAATCCGGCCCTGCACACAACGCGATCACAACATTGCGCTCACCTGCCGCAAACCCGGCATTGCGCAGTCTGGACCTGTCTGCAGCGACGCAGACGTTTCCGGAGACCGTTCGTGGACCGCAACCGTGTTGAAGGCACCAAACACGAAATCAAAGGTGCCATCAAGGAAGCTGCCGGGAAGATGACAGGCAACAAAGCCCAGCAGATGGCCGGCAACATGGAGAAGAATGCTGGAAAGGCACAAAAGGCAATGGGCAAGGCTGCAGACGAGGTAAAGCATCGGCATTCATGACGACCGCATCACCCCGCAAGAACTGCTTCCGCAACGCACATAACCGGAGCCCGTAACACGCGGCAACACTGTGCAGTTCCAATGGCGCGACCGTGTGGAAGCCGGCCGCGCCATTACAACACCCTTACATCAATGCGGACGTTCGGAAAGCAGACCGATGCGACGGAACCACATTTCCAGCGGCACGGTCACCAGCGGCGGCACCGCCGCTACCAGCGCCAGCAACATCGCCCACAGCGGCCAACGCAGCTTGATCCAGGCATACAGGGTTACGACGACATAGAACACGAAGGCCAGGCCATGCAGGCGGCCGAACAGCCATACACCCAGCTCGGTGGTGCCGGTGCCGTATTTGAGCAGCATGCCGATCAGCAGACCGGCCCAGGTGACACCTTCAATCAGTGCGGCGGCGGCAAACAACTTGCCGGCGGGGGTCATTGGTTTGGCAGACATCGATTCCATCAGCGGTTCGAAAGAACCGCGATTGTAGGCGAGAATGCGTCGCATCCGCGCGACTCAGATCCAGCCCCGTCGCTTGAACCACAGCAGCGGCACCACGATGCTCAAGCCCACGGCGGCCAGTGCAATGGCGTAGCCGTAATGCCAATGCAGTTCCGGCATCGAGGCGAAGTTCATGCCCCACACCCCGACCAGCACGGTTGGCGGAATACCGACCACCGAGGCCACCGCCATCACCTTCATCACCTCGTTCTGGTCCATGTTGATCAGACCGAGCACACTGTCCAGCAGGAACTCATTGCGGTCGCCCAGTTGCTGCTCGAACTCGCTCAGCGAGGTCAGGTCCTTGACCACCAGCTTGATGCGCTTGGGCGCATCCGTACCAAACCAATCCGGCGTGGCTTCATCCAGATAGCTCATCATCCGCAGCATGCCGTGCAAGGTGTTGTGCAGCGCGCCGATGCGCCGCCCCATCATGCCCACCTCGTGCAGCATCTGTTCCAGCCGTCGTGAGGCACGCTTGCCCTTTGGGTGGTTGAAGGCCTGGCGTGAGAACTCGCTCATCGTGCTTTCCAGCGATTCGAGCAGATCGGCCAGGCGATCGACGATGTGTTCGATCATGCGCAGGAACAGATCGGCCGAACCGTGGCAGGGGTGCTTGCCCAGCTCCGCTTCCACGCCTTCCAGCGCGTCGATGCGGTGCTCGCGCTGCACCACCAATGCATTGGGTGCGACCACGAAGCCCAGCGGCCCGACCACGTGCTCCACCTCGTACTGGAAGCGCGGCAGGTTCAGCACCAAGGCCTCACCTTCAACGCGCACCCGGCTGCTGAATTCGATTTCGCTGATGCCGGCACGGTCGGGAACAACGAAACCCACCTGCGCCGAGGCCTGTGCCAGCTCCTCGGGCGTTGGCTGGCACAGATCCACCCACAGCGAGGTGGGTGCCGTGCCGCCGGCTGCGGTAGCGAGGGTGCGGCATTGGAGCATGGTGTGATTCCGCATCTGGACCAGCGCTCATCCTCGTCTGCAGCGCACGCCGAGTAAAGCCACGGGCAGCTCAGTCCAGCGCCTGCGCGGCGTACCAGTCCGCATACGGCGTGTTCCTGGCCAGATGGCGGTTGAAGTCCGGCGCGCCGTCCTGCCACCACACCGGGCCGCGCTCCCCAAGGCCGCGTTTGGCCGCATCCACCGCCGCCCCGGCCTTGGCCAGCAGTTGCCGGTCACCTGAACGACGCGCCGCGCCGACCTCCCTCCGTGCGGTCATCAGCTGGTTCACCAGCGACGCACGCAACTGCTCGGGCAGGCGCGGATTGCTGGCCCGCCACAGCCGCCCGCGGACCACCAGATAGCGGCCATCGGGCGTACGCAATAGCGCCTCGGCC
The DNA here is from genome assembly GCF_056854515.1 of Stenotrophomonas sp. STEN063. Taxonomy (NCBI): domain Bacteria; kingdom Pseudomonadati; phylum Pseudomonadota; class Gammaproteobacteria; order Lysobacterales; family Lysobacteraceae; genus Stenotrophomonas; species Stenotrophomonas sp. STEN063. Next base: position 1,631 of record NZ_JBXFWF010000049.1, on the reverse strand, counting down.
CTCCCACAGCTCCGTCAATCAGGGGCGGAGCAGTATCCCACCTGCATACGGTTGCAAAGCGCGCCCGCCTTCACGCAAGCTCGCCATTCCTTCAACCACCAGTCCAGCCATGCAAGACAACATCATCCAGATCATCCCCGCCGACGGCTGGGTAGCCGTGTTCGAAGAAGCCGGAGACGAAAGCGCGCAGAGCCTGGTGTGCTTTGCGGTAGTGGAAGAAGCCGGCAAGCGCGCCGTGCGCCCGATGCTGGCCAACGGCAAGCAGATCAGCTTCGCCGACACCCTGCCCAACTTCGTCCGCGTCGAAGAAGCCGACGCCTTCGAAGAAGAGGATGAAGACGAAGAGGACGAGGAAGAAGAAGACGAAGAAGAGGAGGAGGAAGAAGAGGCCTGAGCCGCTTCTTCCAACTCTGCTTCGACGACCTTGTGGGAGCGGTGTGAACCGCGAAGCTGATGGCGCCTCAGGCCATTGGCTTCGCGGCGAACGTCGCTCCTGCAGGCACGCTTCAGGCATTACCCGCAACTGCGAATTCGCCAGTCCGGCAACTGCTAGTGCTTGTGCGATGCACGGCCTGAGCCCGATTTCTTCCCGCCGCCATCCTGCTTGTTAACCGTCGCCCAGGCGATGCGCTCGGCGTCAGCTTTCGAACGCCCCTGCTTGCGCTCACTTTCCTCGATGTGTGCGGCCTGCCGCTTCTGCTTGCCTGTATAGGCGCTCTTGTCACCCTGCGTCATCGTCATGCTCCGCTGTGGAATGAATCGACGCTAGGCGTGCCAGCGTAAGCATCACGTGCATATTGGTGAAGCCCTCCCCTGCATTCATCCGCTGCTTCAGCTCGCGGTGACGTAGTTGAATACCGGGCGTTCGCGTGCAGCTAACAACAAAGGCGCACGACGCTAACTCCCTGCTTGCTAGGGTCGAGATGGACCGGTACGAAGCTGGTCCTTGTCCCAACCAAAGGAGCATCGTGATGAAACACCTGCACCTGCGGAGTGTGTTGTTGATTGCCGTCACGCTACCTACCTGTACGCCGGTAGCCACCGCTGCCGCGCCAGCCGCACAGGAAAGCCCACCGGCAGCAGCGCTGGCCCAAGGCGCCGCCGATCAACCCGGCAGCGACGCGTGGATCACCCGCGAAATCAAGGAAAGACTATCCAGCGCAGCAGACATGCCGGGCATGGAAATCCACGTGGAAACACGCGGCGGCATGGTCTCCCTGAGTGGCCAGGTGGCAAGCCAGGCAGATGCTGACCGCATGGTCAATATCGCGCGCACGGTGGACGGCGTCATCAGTGTCGACGACAGCCGGCTGATCATCGGCGGCAAACCGTCGCAGTAAGCACAACGGCCACTGCACGATACAAACATACACAGCGCACCGAAGCCGGAGCACATGCGTGGGCGAAGCGCTGGTTGCAGAACAATGGTGGCAAAGCGACGTCGACACGGAACAACGTCGTTGAGCCGCGGGCGCGCATCCTTCAAGAGTGCCGAGCCATGCTCGGCTGAGGCTTCAAATGTAGTGGGGCGGCCCACGCGGGCGGCGGGGGGCGCGCGGAGGCCCCCCCCCCCGCCGGGGCGCGCCGGCGGGGGGGGGGGCGGCGGGGGGTCGGGGGGGAGGGGGGCCCCC
>NZ_JBXFWF010000048.1:0-38842 GCF_056854515.1 Stenotrophomonas sp. STEN063 | reverse complement strand
GCGTTGAGTCGCTCTGCGCCCGGGCGTGTGTTGTGTTTGCCCTGCCGGTTGGGCCGTGGCGTTGGCGTCTGTGTGTGGGGCTGTCTGACCTCGGCCCCGCCGCCCCCCCCACTACGGTGTTGGTTGGATTGCCGGCTTCGCGGCTTACGCCGCTCCTAGAAAAGCCGCCGGCTCACGCATCCAGCCCCAGCTCTCTGCACTCACGCGCATACCAGCGTGGCGCATCATCGATCGGCTGGAAAACGTGGCTGCGCTCCATCACGCGCTGGTAGACGTGCACCGAGATCGCAATCCGTTCGGCGTCGCTGTTGCGCAGCGTATGGAATTCATCCGGCGGAATCAGGTTGCCGGCGCTGCCCTTGCAGCCGTGCAGGCACTCGCGTGGCGCGAACTGGTAACGCTCACCATCGCGCCCCAGCATCCGGTACGGGGTGATCTCCAAGCTGCCCTGCCATACGCCCTCCACGCACCACAGGCCATCGTGGTCGTGCAGCGGCGTACCCTGCCCTGGCCCCCAGGTCATGGCAATGATGCTGTAGCCATGTTCCGGGCTGCGGTAGATCTCACGGCGCGCGTAGTGGTCATGCACCGGTGCGTGCACGCAGGCCGGCAGCACGATCTGCGGATCGCGGATGGCGCGTTCCAGCACAGCCTGCACCTGGGCGACCGTGCTGTGGGTATCGCTGGCCTGCAAGGCGGCGTCGATACCGTCCAGCAGGCGCTGGCGGCCAGCGAATTCGGGATGCGGCGATTGCAATGTCATCACCGCAGTCTAGGCAAGGCAGGTAAAGATTCCGTTGAAACTATCTGCCGACCAGCTCAGAAGGTGCCGCGCTGGATGAAGGGCGCCTGCTGGTAGAGCCGACGTTCGCCGCCGCGCGGGTCGTCCATCTGCCGGCTTTGTGTGTCGAACAGCATCGTTTGTCGGCGTTCCAGGCCGTATTGCTGCCAGTGCGGCAGGCCGGCGTGGTTCGGATCGCCGTGCCGTGCGAAGGCCAGCAAGGCATCACTCATCGTGTCGGCGAGCTGCTGCATCGCCGCACCGCTGCCGGTGCGGGAGCCGGGCTGGCGGTTGTTGTGGAACACCAGCGGGATGTCCAGCGTATGGAAGGCGCGCAGCCTGGCGGCGTCGCCATCGCGGTTGTAACCGTCCAGCTGATATGCCCAGGTCGGCGCGCCCTGGCGCGCACGCGCTTCCAGTTCTTCCACCGCACCGCGCCAGGAGCGGCCGGCGGTAGTGGCAGCGAAGAACACGTCCGACGGCGTGTACTGCGGATACAGGCGGCGGTATTCGGCAATCACTACCGATGGCAGCAGGTCCACGTACTGCTGGGCTTCGAGCTTGGCCGGCAGCTCCTCCCAGCTCAGTTCGAAATTCTTCGGATCGTTGCCGAGGAAGGCACGGGTTTCGTCGTGGGTGTTGCCGATCACCATCGGGATGGTTGCCGACTGCTGCGGCGCCTGCGGCCAGAACGGGTGTACCGGCAGGTTGCGTGCGTCCAGCACCGGGCCGACGTAGAGGCTGCTGCTCTCCACGCGCGAGGGATCGCGTACTTTCACCGCCTCCAGCAGCTGCTGCATCGGCATGCGCCGCAATGCCTCGGGATCGGCCTTGAGGTGATCGAGCACCAGCTGTGCGCGCTGCGTGGCCGCGCGCGGGCCGGCGGCGGTGGCCTGCTGGCCGCTCATCGTCCAGGCGCGGTGGAACAGGCCCTTGGCCGCCGGCATCGCCATCAGCGTGGCGATCTTGGCGCCGCCGCCGGACTGGCCGAACACGGTGACGTTGTCGGCATCGCCGCCAAACTCGGCGGCGTGCTGACGCACCCACTGCAGTGCCTGGATCAGATCAAGCTGGCCGACATTGCCGGAATCGGCGAAGGTCTCATCGCCGAGCTGGGCCAGGTACAGATAGCCGAACAGATTGAGGCGGTGGTTGACCGTCACCACCACCACGTCACCGCGTCGGCTCAGGTTGCCGCCGTCGTATAGCGGGTCGCTGCCGGAGCCGTTGTTGTAGGCGCCGCCGTGGATATAGAACAGGATCGGCCGCTTGCCGCCGTCGCGCAGTGCTGGCGTCCACACGTTGAGGTAGAGGCAGTCCTCGCTGCCCGGGCCTTCGCTGCCGGTTTGTGGGGCCGCGGCTGCGTAGTCGAGCGCATCGCGTATGCCGTGCCAGGGGTGTTCCTGCAGGGCGGACCGAAAGCGGCGAGGCGCGGTGTCAGCGCCGTAGGGGATGCCGCGGAATACGTGCGTGCCGTTCTCGGTCTGGCCGGCCAGGCGGCCGCTGCGGATGCGGGCGATCGGGCTGGCTGGGGTGTTGGCCCAGCTGGAGTTGCTGAGGGTGGCAAGGCTGGTTGCTGCGGCCAGCAGGGTGGATTGCTGGAGGAAGCTGCGGCGGGCGGGGTTGATTGGGGTTTGCGGCATGGTGGTGTCCTGAGGTTGCGGAGATTGGGCGCGCTTCGCCGTGGGTTCAACCCCCGCTTCGCGCCCCGGCCCTCGCGCTGGCGAGAGGGCGTTCGTGAGGTCGCGAACCGGTGGTTCGCAGGCGACCGCACTCACCCCGCAGGGAGAGGGGCTTTAAAGGCTGGGCTTCGGTTGGTTTGGTTGTTGCGATGCCATCCAGCTCAGGGCCAGTTGTGGCCATGCCGCTGTTGTCAGGCCCACTGTGCCGCGTGTGCCAAAGCCGTGGCCGCCGTGCGGGAACAGGTGCATTTCGCTGCTGACCTTGGCACTGCGCAGGCTGTTGTAGAAAAGCAGGCTGTTGCCTACCGGTACTACCTCGTCATCGGCGGCATGCAGCAGGAAGCTTGGCGGTGTATCGGCGCGGACCTGCAGCTGCATCGAGTAGTGCTGCAGCAGTTCGTCGCTGGGCGCGCTACCGAGCAGGCGGTCGAGTGAACCTGCATGCACGTCGTCGCCGCGCATCGTGATGACCGGATACATCAGCAGCTGGAAGTCGGGGCGTGCGCTTTCCGCGTCGATTGCGTCGCTGTGCGGATAGACATTGCGGTCAAAGCCGTTGCCCAGCCGTGCGGCCAGGTGCCCGCCGGCCGAGAAACCCATCGTGCCGATGCGCTGCGGGTCCAGGCCCCAGTCCTTGGCGTGGTGGCGGATCAGCCGCAGTGCTCGCTGCGCATCGGCCAGCGCCGCTTCGCGGTCGGCACGGCCTTCGCCCGGCAGCCGGTAGCGCAACACGAACAGGGTCACTCCGCCCTGCCCCACCAGGGCCGGCACCAGTGCGGTGCCCTCCTTGTCCAGCACAACGCGTTGGTAGCCGCCGCCGGGGATTACCAGCAAGGCGCTGCCATTGGGCTTGGCCGGGCGATAGGCCACCAGATAGGGCGCGCTGACATGGTCGATATAGCGGTCCGGCAACGCCGGATCGCTGCTGCGTTCGACGATGCGCTGCGCTTGCGCCAGTGGCTTGTCCCCCGGTGCCATACCCTGCGGCCACAGCGCGATACGGTCGGGTGACGTCGCTGCGGGTTCACCATCGGTGGCGGCCAATACGGTTGCCGGGAGCAGCCCGACGAAAGCGGCGAAAGCCAGCTGCAACAAGGGTTTCAATCGAATCATGGGCGGTGCGGTCAGGTCTGGGCCGAGGGCGTGGTACAGCTTCTGGTGCAGTGCACATTGTCAGATGACACCGGTTTACCTTATACAGCCAGTCACAGCACTGTCGATGGGCAGTGCAGCAAAGTCACCAGGAGACGCACTTGAGCAACGACCAAGGCAGCCAGCCGCAGGCGCCAGCCGCGCTGGACGAGATTGCCCGCACTTTTGTGGAAGCACGCCGCGATGGCCGCTCGCTTCCGGATTTCCCCGGTGTGATCCCGGACGATCTGGTCACCGCCTATCAGGTGCAGGATCTGGCGATCGGCCGCTGGGATGACAGCGTGGTTGGCTGGAAGGTCGGCTACATCGCTGCCGAGCGCCGCGACAGCTCCGGCGACGATCGCCTGCTCGGCCCGATTTTCAAACGTAATCTCTGGAATGCTACCGGTAGCATCGTGGAGATCCCCGTATTTGAAGCCGCAGGCGGCTTTGCCGCGGTGGAAGCCGAATACGTGCTGGAACTGCTCGCCGATGCCCCGGCCGACAAGCTCGACTGGACCCCGGAAGAAGCCGAGGCGCTGCCGGCCAAGCTCTACATCGGCGTGGAAGTGGCCAGCAGCCCGTTGAAGACCATCAATGTGCTCGGCCCGCGCGTGGTGGTGTCCGATTTCGGCAACAACAACGGCCTGGTGCTGGGCGCCGAAGTGCCGAACTGGATCCGCTGCGACGAACCGGAGCTGCGTGCGCAGACCGAGATCGACGGCGTCGTGGTCGGCACCGGTGGTGCCACCACCCTGCCCGGCGGCCTGCGTGCCGCGTACGCGTTCGCACTGTCGCGTTCGGCCAAGCGTGGCCGGCCGCTGAAGAAGGGCGAACTGATCGCTACCGGCAATGCCACCGGCATCCACGACATCGCCGTGGGCCAGCAGGCATTGATTCGCTTCGCCGGTTACGGCGACATTTCCTGCAAGGCCGTGCCCGCCGGGTAATCCCGGCCGCCACGGTAGCAACGCGTTGGAGGGCGCTATGGTTACTCGAAGAGGCTTTCTCAAAACCGGCATGGGGGCATTGGCCATGCCGGTACTCGCCGCCTGCTCTGGTGGCAGCAAGGGTGCGGCCGGTGGCAGTCAGCTGCTGACCGCCACCGATGTGCACGTGGCGGACTATCCGACCGTCACCGCGGTGAAGTGGATCGGCGAACAGCTGCTGCGCGAAACCGGCGGCCGCCTGGGCTTGAACCAGTTCCATTCCGGCCAGCTCGGCCGTGAGTCCGAGGCGATCGACATGGCCCGCTTCGGTGCCATCGACATCACCCGCGTCTATTCCGGCGCGCTCAACAATGCGTTCCCGCTGACCCGCGCGCTGTGCCTGCCGTATGTCTTCGACTCGGTCGAACATATGCGCCGCGCGCTCGATGGTGGCATCGCCGATGCGGTGCTGCAGGGCTTTGAAAGCCGCGAACTGGTCGGCTTGGCGGTCTACGACTCCGGTGCGCGCAGCTTCTACAACACCAAGCACCCGATCATCACGCCCAAGGACCTGCACGGCTTGAAGCTGCGCGTGGCCAGCTCGGACATCTTCCTGCAGCTGATGCGCCTGTTCGGTGCCAATCCCACGCCGATGTCGCTGGGCGACACCTTCTCCGGCATGGAGACGCACATGATCGACGGCGCCGAGAACAACATGCGTAGCTTCCATTCCAGTCGCCATTTCGAGGCCGCGCATTACTGGTCGGAAAGCCAACACTCGTACGCGCCGGACATCCTGCTGATGTCGCGTCGCAGCCTGGATGCATTGACGCCATCAGATCGCCGCCTGGTGATCGACCTGGCGCGGCAATCGGTGCAGGTGATGCGCACCGCTTGGGACGCATCCGAAGACAAGGCCCGCGAGGCGGTACTGGCTGCCGGTGTGAAGTCGAATGCGGTCGTCATGCCGGCGTTCCGCGCCGCTGCCGAACCGCTGCTGCGTGACTACCTGCAGCAGGCCGATATCGCCGCGCTGCACCGTCGCATCCGCGACTTCGCCTGAGGGGGCCGTACCGATGTCTGATTCCAACGTACAAGCGGCCCCGGCAGGACTCCAGCGCGCGCTGGAGAAACTCGCCAACGTGGTCATCTACATCGCCGTCGCCGCCCTGCTCGGGCTGGTGGTGGTACAGGGCTGGCAGGTCTTCGCCCGCTACGTCATCAATGATTCGCCGAGCTGGACCGAGCCGGTCACGCTGTTGCTGCTGAGCACCACGATGAGCATGGGCGCGGCGGCCGGCGTGTATACCAACCGCCATTTCGGCTTCTTCCTGCTGGCCGAGCACATGCACCCGCTGGTCAAGCGCCTGATCGATGCGCTGGTGCCACTGATCGTCGGTACCATCGGTGGTTTCCTGGCCTGGTGGGGCTGGGTGTTGTGGCTGGACGGCCTGCACATCAAGGCCGCCGGCGCCAACCTGCCGCAGAGCGTGAACTACCTGCCGCTGAGCATCGGTGGTGCGCTGATGGCGCTGTTCGCACTCAATCGCCTGCTGTTGTCGCTGCGCGTTGGCGCCGGCACCGCTGCCAACGCTGCCGAAGGGGACCGCTGAGTCATGGGTATCGCAATTCTTTTCGCCGTATTCGGCGTGCTGTTGTTGATCGGCGTACCGGTGGCCTATGCGCTTGCCGCTGCCGCGCTGGCGACCTTGTTGTACCTGGATATCCCCAGCATCGTGCTGGTGCAGCAGATCTCGGCCGGTACCGGCTCGGCCTCGCTGATCGCCATTCCGCTTTTCATCTTTGCTGGTGAAATCATGATGCGCGGCGGTATTTCCGAGCGTTTGATTTCCCTGGCCTCATCGCTGGTTGGGCGCCTGCGCGGTGGCCTGGGCCAGGTCTCGATCCTGTCCTCGCTGTTCTTCGGCGGCGTGTCGGGTTCGGCCATCGCCGACGTGTCGGCGGTCGGCGGCACGATGATTCCGCAGATGGTCAAGCGTGGCTATGACCGTGACTTCGCGGTCAACGTCAGCATCACCGCCGCACTGGTGGCGCTGCTGGTGCCGCCGTCGCATAACCTGATCCTGTTCTCGGCCGCGGCCGGTGGTGGCCTGTCCATCGCCGATCTGTTCGCCGCAGGCATCGTGCCGGCGCTGTTGATGACGGTGGTGCTGATGGTCACCGGCTACGTGGTTGCACGGCGCCGCGGCTATGGAGTGGAGGCCTTCCCGGGTTGGCGTGCGGTGCTGTTGCGATTGGTTGCCGCCCTGCCCGGCCTCGGCCTGGTCGGCCTGATCTTCTTCGGCATCCGCGCCGGTATCTTCACCGCGGTGGAATCGGCGGCAATCGCCGTGGTCTACGCATTGCTGGTGACCACCGTGCTGTACCGCCAGCTGCGCATCAAGGAGTTCTTCGAAACCGTCATCCATGCGGCGCGCAGCACCGGCGTGATCCTGTTCGTGATCGCCACCGCTGCGGTGTTCGGCTGGCTGCTGGCCTACCTGCAGGTGCCTGCGGCGGCGGTGGAGTTCCTGCAGTCGTTCGCCCACAGCAAGTACATGGTGCTGTTGATGATCGTGGTGATGCTGCTGTTGCTGGGCACCTTCATGGACCTGGCGCCGATGATCCTGATCTGCACGCCGATCTTCCTGCCGGTGGCCAAGGCCTATGGCATCGACCCGATCCACTTCGGCCTGGTGCTGGTGCTGACCGGTGGCCTCGGCCTGGTCACACCGCCGGTGGGCTCGGTGCTGTTCATCGGTACCGCCATCGGCAAGATCAGCGTCGGCGAAAGCATGAAGACCATCTGGCCGTTCTGGATGGCCGGGCTGGTGGTGCTGTTGATTGTGACCTTCTTCCCCGAACTGTCGCTGTGGCTGCCAGCCTTGCTGCGTAGCTGATGCATGCACGCTGCGGACAGGTTCCTGCCTGTCCGCAGCCGTGGTTTGACGCTGGCGTTTGCGCCGCGCCTTCAACATGGAGATGACGATGAACGTGACCCGTACCCTGGCCGCGCTGGCCACCGCATGCCTGCTGGCTGCCGCGCCGGCCTGGGCTGCCGATACACCGACCACTCCCAAGCGCGGCATCGAACACCAGCGCATGGCCGATCTGGGCGATGGCAGCTTCCTCAACCCGGTGCTGGCCGGCGATCACCCGGATCCATCGGTGCTCAAGGACGGTGATGATTACTACCTCACCCTGTCCTCCTTCGACGCCTATCCCGGCCTGCCGATCTGGCATTCGCGCGACCTGGTCAACTGGCAGCCGCTGGGCCATGCCATCACCACCAACGTCGGCGCGATCTGGGCGCCGGACATCATCAAGCACAAGGGCCGCTACTTCATCTACTTCCCGGCGCGTACCGGTGATTCGCGCAGCAACTTCGTGGTCTGGGCCGACGACATCAAGGGCCCGTGGAGCGAGCCGATCGACATCGGCCTGTCCGGCTATATCGACCCCGGCCACGCCGTGGGCGAGGACGGCAAGCGCTACCTGTTCCTGTCCGGTGGCGATTACGTGCAGATCAGCGATGACGGCTTGAGCGTGGTCGGCAAGCCCAGGCATGTCTATGACGGCTGGCGTTACCCGGAAAGCTGGGACGTGGAGTCCTATGCCCAGGAAGGCCCGAAGATCAGCCAGCGCAATGGCTGGTATTACATGACCACCGCGGTCGGCGGCACCGCCGGTCCGCCGACCGGGCACATGGTCATCACCGCACGCTCGCGCTCGATCCACGGGCCGTGGGAAAACGCACCCAACAACCCCATCACCCGCACCGTCGATCGCGCCGAGCCGTGGTGGTCGCGTGGCCATGCCACCCTGATCGAAGGCACCGATGGCCGCGGCTGGATGATGTACCACGGCTACGAGAACGGTTACTGGACGCTGGGCCGGCAGATGCTGCTGGAACCAATCGAGTGGACCGACGACGGTTGGTTCGTGGCCAAGGGCGGCGATCTTGGCGCGCCGCTGGCCAAACCGTCCGGTGAAGCGGTACCGCATGGCATGGCGCTGTCCGATGACTTCAAGGGCGGCAAGCTCGGCCCGCAGTGGTCGTTCTTCAACCCGACCCGCGAGGAGTACCAGCGCCTGTCCTTCGACAAGGACGGCATGACCCTTCAGGGCAAGGGCAGCACCCCGCGTGACAGCTCACCGCTGACCGCGATTGCCGGCGACGTCGCCTATCAGTTTGAAGTGGAGATGGACATCGAGCCGGGTGCCTTTGGTGGCGCCCTGCTGTACTACAGCGACCGCCTGTACGCCGGCGTGGGCAGCAATGGCGAGCAGTTCATCCTGCACCGCTATGGCGAGGAGCGCCCCACCCGGCCCCAGCCCAGCGCCACCGGCGGCAAACTGTGGCTGCGGGTGACCAACAACCGCCACATCCTCACCATCCACAGCTCCAAGGACGGCCGGACCTGGCAGAAGTATCCTGTTCAGATGGAAGTCTCCGGCTACCATCACAATGTGGCGGGGAAATTCCTTGCGCTGAAGCCGGCCATCTACGCCGCCGGCAATGGCAAGGTCCACTTCCGCCAGTTCCGCTACCGCGCACTGGATTGAGCGCGGCCCGATAGAATGAATGTATTGAACGGTTTCAAGGACATCGCCTTGCGCAAGAAAGCCGACGCCGCCGCCACGCCCCAGTCACTGGGGCGGCCCGCCACCATCAACGACATCGCGCGGCTGTCGGGTGTTTCCAAGAAGACGGTCTCGCGGATCATCAACAACTCGCCGCTGGTGCGCAAAGACACCCGCGACAAGGTGGAAGCACTGATGCGCGAGGTCGGCTACACGCCCGACCCGCTGGCCCGCGGGCTGGCGTTCCGGCGCTCGTTCCTTATCGGCATGGTCTACGACAACCCCACCGCACAATACGTGGTGGACATGCAGAACGGTGCATTGGATGCGCTGCGCGGTTCCAGCTTCGAGCTGGTGGTGCACCCCTGCGACACCCGCAGCCCCGGCTACATCGAGGGCGTGAAGCGCTTCGTGCAGCAGCAGAAGCTGCACGGCGTGATCCTGGTGCCGCGCGCGTCCGAAGACCAGGCGCTGGCCGACATGCTGGACGAGATCGGCTGCCGCTTCACCCGCATCGCCTCGCTGCCGCTGGATGAAACCTCGCAGATGGTGATCACCCACGACCGTGACGGCGCCGCCGAAGCGGCCGATTACCTGCTGTCGCTGGGCCACCGCGACATCGCCCTGATCACCGGCCCCACCGCCTACCGCTCCGCGCATGAACGCACCGCGGGCTTCCTTGAGGCCCTGGAGCGGCGTGGCATCGAGCTGCCGCCGGCGCGCATCATCGAGGCCGGTTACACCTTCGAATCCGGTGTGGCCGCGGCCGAGAAGCTGCTGCTAGGCAAGCAACGGCCGACCGCCATCTTCACCGGTAACGATGAAATGGCCGCCGGCGTCTACAAGGTCGCCATGCGCGCCGGCATCAGCATTCCCCGCGAACTGTCGATCGTCGGTTACGACGACAGCCCGCTGGCCTCACGCCTGTGGCCATCGTTGACCTCGGTACGCCGCAACACCCGTGACACCGGGAGAACAGCAGCGGCCATGCTGATCCAGCCCGAGGGCAAGACCGCCATGCCCCTGGCCAGCGTTCGCCCCCATCTGATCGTGCGCGATTCCTGCCAGCCGCCGCAGGACTGATTGAATCCAAGTTTTTGTTTTTCAAAGAAAACCGCTTATCTTGCAGTGCAAAATGACACCGGTTTCCATAATTGGCTAGAATCGCCCGGCAGGCCCGCGGATTGCAGTCGCGGGCCACTGGACAGATGCGCTGACCGGACCCGCTCCGGTGCCATCGCCCCGCTCCGGCACCCGCCGCCGGCAGCACCATCGAACTACCGCTCTGGGAGAGGAACAGCATGACGAATCCATTCAGTCTCGAAGGCAAGGTCGCCCTGGTAACCGGTGCCAATACCGGTCTGGGCCAGGGCATCGCGCTGGCGCTGGCCGCCGCCGGTGCCGACATTGCCGGCGCCGGCATCGTCCCGGCCGACGAGACCGCCGAGAAGGTGCGCGCGCTGGGCCGCCGCTTCCTCAACATCGAAGCCAACCTGATCAGCATCGAGCCGGTCGAGCGCGTGGTTGCCGAGACCGTTGCAGGCCTGGGCCGCCTGGATATCCTGGTCAACAACGCCGGCCTGATCCGTCGTGCTGATGCAGTGGATTTCAGCGAGAAGGATTGGGATGACGTGATGAACGTCAACATCAAGTCCGCGTTCTTCATGAGCCAGGCCGCTGGCAAGCATTTCATCGCCCAGGGCAGCGGCAAGATCATCAACATCGCCTCGATGCTGTCCTTCCAGGGCGGCGTGCGGGTGCCGTCGTATACCGCTTCCAAGAGCGGCATTGCCGGCATCACCCGCCTGCTGGCCAATGAGTGGGCAGGCAAGGGCGTGACCATCAACGCCATCGCCCCGGGCTACATGGCCACCGACAACACCGCACAGCTGCGCGCGGACGAAGACCGCAACAAGGCGATCCTGGACCGCATCCCGGCCGGCCGCTGGGGCAAGCCGGAAGACCTGGGCGGCACCGCGGTGTTCCTGGCCTCGAGCGCGTCGGATTACGTCAACGGCGCGATCATTCCGGTGGATGGTGGTTGGTTGGCGCGCTGAGGATTGAAGGTGGTGAGTGGGAAGCTGAAACGCAGGTCGGAAGCGTAAAGCTGAAGAGCCAGAAGCGCCCTCACCCCTACCCCTCTCCCGCATGCGGGAGAGGGGAAAGCAAGAGCCAAGGCAGGAGCCGAAGCAACAGCCGAAGCAACAGTCAAAGCAACAGCCAAAGCAACGGCCAAAGCAGAAGCCAAAGCAGAAGCCAAAGCAGAAGCTAGAGGCAGAACTAAAGGCAGAACTAAAGGCAGAACTAAAGGCAGAGCTAAAGGCAGAGCTAAAGCTAGAGACAACAACGGCTACAGCGATGGCAACGACCGTAGCAATAGCGAGCAGCGCCAGCCAAGCAGCAGACGCTAGCAGCACAGATTTCCCTTCTCCCGCTTGCGGGAGAAGGTGCCCCGAAGGGGCGGATGAGGGGAGCTCTTGCTTCTGCACTTGCTTCCACACCATCAACAACAACGTTTCCCCCTAATCGAGAGTCACGCAATGAAAATCGCATTGATGCAGGAGTTCAGCCAGGCCGCCAAGAACCCGGTGGTGCTGGAACAGCTCAACACCGTCGCCGCCGCACAGGGCCACGACGTGTTCAACGTTGGCATGGACGGTGACAACGATCACCGCCTGACCTACATCCACCTCGGCATCTGCGCCGCGCTGCTGCTCAACGCCAAGGCCGTGGATTTCGTGGTCGCCGGCTGCGGTACCGGCCAGGGCGCGATGATGTCGCTCAATGCATGGCCGGGCGTGTTCTGCGGCTACTGCATCGAACCGACCGATGCCTTCCTGTTTGCCCAGGTCAACAGCGGCAACGCGTTGGCACTGCCGTTCGCCAAGGGCTTCGGCTGGGGCGCGGAAATCAACATCCGCTACATCTTCGAGAAGGCATTTGCCGGTGAGCGCGGCCAGGGTTACCCGGCTGAGCGCAAGGAATCGCAGATGGCCAATGCCGGCATCCTGGCGCAGGTGAAGCAGGGCGCCTCCAAGGACTTCGTCGAAGGCCTGAAGTCCATCGACCAGGAACTGGTTAAGCAGGCCGTCGGCGGCGAGCGCTTCCAGAAGGCGTTCTTCGACAACGCGCAGGACGACAACATCGTCGCCTACGTGAAGAGCGTGCTGGGCAAGTAAGCCCACGCATGCAGCAGCGCCCTTGCGGGCAGACAAGGGCGCCTGCGGGCGCCTTTGTTGTTTGTGGAACCGGTGCTCTACAAGCGTTTCCTGTAAATGGTATCCAGCCCTTCTCCCCTTGCGGGAAAAGGTGCCCGAAGAGCCTGCCCCCGCGGAGGCGGGGGGCGGAAAAGGGGAGGCGTGCATTGCACGCATGCTTCTTGGTGCTGGAACTCATCAAGCCAGCGATCTTCGATCGCCCCCTCTCCCCAACCCCCGCTCCGCGCCCCAGCCCTTGCGCCGGCGCAAGGGCGTTCAAGGGTCCACGAACCTTCGGTTCGTCAACCGTCCCCTCTCACCCCGCAAGGGGAGAGGGACTTCAAAGCGAACAGCAAAGCATGAAGACCTCAGCATTTTTCCTCATCGCCCTTTGCGCTCTCATTTCCAGCGCCCGCGCCAACGAATCCACCCACCGCGTCTTCATAGCCGCAGACTCAACCGCTGCCAGCTACGGCCCCGAGCGCGCACCACAAGCCGGATGGGGCCAGGTGCTGCAGAGCTGGCTCGAGGACAACCAATGGCAGGTGCGCAACCATGCCGTCGGCGGCCGCAGTACCCGCAGCTTCATCAACGAAGGGCGTCTGGATGCAATCGAGAAAGAGCTGCAACCCGGCGACGTATTGCTGATCCAGTTCGGCCACAACGATGCCAAGTTCGAAGACGCTACGCGCTACACCAATCCAGACAGCGACTATCAGCAGTTCCTCTCGCGCTACATCGCCGCTGCACGTGCGAAAGGCGCAACGCCAATCCTGATCACGCCGGTCGCACGCCTGCTCTATGACTTCGGTGCGTTGCTCGACACGCACGGACGCTACACGCTGGCAATGAAGCAGGTCGCCAAAGCGCAGGACGTGCAGCTGATCGATCTCAATGCCAGTTCGATGGCGTGGATCCGCGCGCTGGGCGAGCAGGGCGCCAAGCCCTATTTCATGTTTGTGCCCGAGCAGAACAAAGCCGATGGCACCCACTTCAGCGTGGCTGGTGCAACCGCAGTAGCCTGTCTGGTGATGCGCGGCTGGGTGGATATCGCGCCGCAGCTGAAGCCCACGCTCAAGCGCGATATCGACTGTGGTGCGATCACTGCGGGGCAGGGCGTGGTGGCTTCCACGCCAAGCGCTGCCGCACCTGTTGTTGCCACGCCAAAACCGGAGGCAGGCAATACCCACGGCTCGCAGGTCATCCGCGAACAGGACATCGGTCGCCAGCAACCGGGCCCGCACGGTGGCGCGGGGCCGACCACCGCCTACTCGTTCTTCGCCGATGTGAGTGATCTGCCGTTCGTGATGCGCAAGCGCGTGCTGCACAAGGGCGCAGGCATCGGCCTGCACCCGCAGCACAAGGACGAGATTTACTACATCGTCAGCGGGCGTGGCCTCTACGTGTTGGATGGCGAGCAATACGAAGTCGGCCCCGGCCACGCACTGCTCACCCGCAGCGGCAGCAGCCACGCACTGCAGCAGGCTGGTGAAGAGGATCTGGTGGTGATGCTGGCGTATCCGGCGACGCGTTGATTGCGCAGTTCGGGGGGGAGGGGCTGGCGCATCACAGCGGTGTTCTGCAGCGGCTTCGTTCCAATGTTGCTGTTTCATCGGCACCTTCGTGCAGGCCAACGCTGTCGTGGCCGAACTGGCTTGACACGGCCCCGGGCCGCCCCCAATGTGCCGTCCCTAGGGGCTTCCGATCCAGATAACTGCCTGTCCTGCGTATGCAGGAGCGGGCGGCGCGCGTCCCGCGGGCGCGACGGTTCGGCTCAGGAAGAATGGAATACGCATCATCCAGGATGGAAACCGATGAAGAAGAACAGCCTTGCTGTATTCGTTCCGTTGTTGCTGCTGACTGCCGGCGCCGCCGATGCGCAGTCCATTTCCAAGGGTTGGGCTGCCTACCGCGCCCAGCAGACCGCACCCGCCACTGCAACGCCAGCGCAACCTCCAGTGACCGGTGAGGCCGCGTCGCAGGTGACTTCCGATTCGCCCATCACACCGACACCAGTAGCGGTACCCGCAGCGGCTCCCGCGCCGCAATGGGGCAGCACACAGTCCAGGAACGAGCAGCCGCAACAGGGCTTCTTCGTCGGCGTACAGGGGGGTGCTGGCCGGGTGTACGAAGACGTCGATCAGCGTGCGGTTTCGGCCAATGCAGGCTACCGCTGGCAGATTGAAGATTTCGCCCAGGTGGGTATCGAGGTTGGTGCCGGCAAGTTGCAGGAAACCCACTGGAAGGGTTACCTGGTGCCTGAGGTCAGGTTCACCAATATCGGCGCGAATGCGCGCTTCAGCTTCGGCAGGAACAGTGCATGGTTCGGTACCGTGCGCGCTGGCTACTGGCGCGCGAAGTCGGATGATTACTGGGGCGAGGTCAGCACCGACGGTCTCTATGCAGGCGTGGGCGTTGGTGTGGACGTCAGCCGCCACTTCAACCTGCAGCTGATGTACACCGGCTACCTGTACTCGGCGGAGTACAACTACGACGACGAAGAGTACGAAGTGAATGGTGCCGACACCCTCACCCTGGGTGCGGAAGTCCGCTTCTGATTGCCAGCGAGCCGGTCGATGGAGACCGGCTTGACCTCTGGTTTCATCAGTCGGCCTGGGCAGGCGCCGCCCACGGTTCGCGTTCCAGGCGTTGTGCCAGGTAATCGATCAAAGCCTGTACCCGTGCCGGCCGGTGCAGGCCGGGCGGGGTGATGATGCTCAGTGCCAGTGGTTCGATTTTCCAGTCGTCCATGGCGGTCTGCAGGCGGCCATCACGCAGTTGTTCCCAGACCAGGAACTCCGGCTGCAGGGCGAGGCCAAGGCCTGCCTGCAGGGCGGCATCGAAAATCTCGGCATTGTTGGCCTGCAGCTGACGCGGCACGGTCTGCGCGAACTCGCCATGGCGCGGGTGGCGGAAGCGCCAGGTGTTGCCGCTGCGCGTATAGCTGTACTGGAAACCGCGGTGCCGGACCAGGTCGCGCGGATGGCTGGGACGCCCGTGTGCCTCGAAGTAGGCCGGCGACCCGACCAGCAGGATGCGGACCTGGCATAGCTGGCGCGCGCGCAGGCTGGAGTCGGCCAAGGTCGAAATGCGCAACGCCATGTCGAAGCGCTCGGCCACCAGGTCCACCATCTGGTCGCTGAGCTGGATATCCAGTTCCACGTCTGGATGCGCCTGCATGAACCCAGGCAGCAACGGTGCCAGCCGCGACACACCGAACGACATCGGTGCCGCCAGCCGGATCAGGCCGCGCAGCGCCGCCGAACGATCGGCTACTTCGGCTTCCACCGCCTCGCCCTCGTCGAGGATGCGCACTGCCCGCTCCAGCGCCGCTTCACCGGCGGCCGTCAGCGACATGCGCCGCGAGGTGCGATGGAACAGGC
Organism: Stenotrophomonas sp. STEN063; assembly: GCF_056854515.1. Classification (NCBI taxonomy): domain Bacteria; kingdom Pseudomonadati; phylum Pseudomonadota; class Gammaproteobacteria; order Lysobacterales; family Lysobacteraceae; genus Stenotrophomonas; species Stenotrophomonas sp. STEN063. The sequence goes on along the minus strand of NZ_JBXFWF010000048.1, from coordinate 23,155 downwards.
TGGTGCCGATGCGCGTCTCCAGCCGGGTGATGGCCTTGGAAACGGTGGCCTGCGACAGCTGCAACTCCTCGGCAGCGCGGGCGAAGGAGCCGGCTTCGGCAACCTTGGCGAAGATGGCCCAGGCTTCCAGGTCAGGCAGGCGGTTCATGGCGGCGGCTCGAAGGGCGGGGTGGGATGATCATGTCACAAATGGAAAGAATGCTTTTCCATACTTTCTATTCTCGACATTGAGGTGCAGGCCTAGACTTTCCCACATCGAAACCCCACCGCCTTCAGGAGAACGCCATGATTGAACGTCGCCCATTTGCCAGCCTTGGTGGAGCCAATCACGGCTGGCTCGATGCCAAGCACCACTTTTCCTTCGCCGAGTACCAGGACAGCAAGCGCATGAACTGGGGCACGATGCGGGTCTGGAATGACGACACCATCCAGCCCGGCACCGGCTTCCCGCCGCACCCGCATGCCGAGATGGAAATCATCACCTACGTCCGCGAAGGTGCCATCAGCCACAAGGACGACCAGGGCAACCAGGGCCGTACCGAAGCCGGCGACGTGCAGGTGATGAGTGCCGGCACCGGCATCCGCCACGCCGAATACAATCTGGAAGCAGGGGTCACCAGGATCTTCCAGATCTGGATCTTCCCGGACCAGCGCGGTGGCAAGCCGTCCTGGGGCAGCAAGCCCTTCCCCAAGGGCGAGCGCTCGGGCCGCTTCATCACCCTGGCCAGCGGCATGGAAGGTGACGACGATGCACTGCCGATCCGCGCCAACGCCCGCGTGCTGGGCGCCACGCTGAAGGCCGGCGAGAGCACCGAGTACCACTTCACCGACGCCAACCGTTACGGCTACCTGGTGCCGAACACCGGCAAGGTCGAGGTCAGCGGCGTGCTGCTGGAAGCCCGCGATGGTGCTGCCATCACTGGCGAGACCAGCATCCGCATCACCGCTTTGGAAGACTCCGAGCTGGTGTTGGTGGATACCCCCGCCCTGCAGTAAGCAAAACCGGGGTCAGAGTCGGGTTTTCCGCTCACACTTTTGCAAACAACAAAGGCGCGGATATCCGCGCCTTTGTTGCTTTGTTCGCACTCGATCACTTGTACCGATCGCCTGCTGCAGGTTGTTCGCTCACGCCTTCTTGCGGCTGGCCTTGCGCTTGCTGGCGGCGCGGGTCGGTTCCACCACGGTGCTGGTACCGCTTACCGGCTCCATCCACGTCAGCACATCCACGTAGGCGATGAAGTGCTGCAGGTACTCCGGCGACAGCTCCTGCATCAGCGCCATCGCGCGATAGGTGAGCACGCTGGAATGCAGCGGGCCGGCGTCTTCGGGCAGTGAATCCAGGCACTGGCGGAGCAGGCTGTCGATGCGGATGCGGCTCCACAACTGCTGGAACTCATCCAGCGCCGGCATCAACGCTGTGTCGTTGCCATCACCGCTGTCGCTGTCGATGACGACTGCGTTGGCGGTACTCAGCGGCAACTGGTATTGCAGCGGATCTGCCTCCAGCTGCTGCAGCAGTGATTGCAACGGTCTTTCCACGCTGGTTGTCGCCGCAGGCTTGGCAACTTCAACAGCAACAAGCTGTGCATACGCATCGGTCAGCTGTGACAGGCGCGCATCCAGCTGCGCGCGCGCGCTGCCCGCATAGCGCTGTGCACGCTGCGCCAGCGCCGCGATCAGCTCGAAACGTGGCGGATCGCAGCGATCAGCGCCGCTGTCGCGCCAGGCCTGCAGCTGTGCCAGTGCTGTCGAATCAGCGTGCATCATTGCGCGGCATCGGCCTTGCTTTCCTGCTTGGGGCGCGGGATCGGTGCGATCTCGACGCGGCGGTTTTTTGCGCGGCCAGCTTCATCATCGTTGCTGCTGACCGGCTGCTCAGCGCCGAAGGCGGCGGCGAACACCGATTGCGAGGGCACGCCATCGGCGATCAGGGTGCGGGTGACGGTGAGCGCGCGCGCGGCGGACAGCTCCAGGTTGTCGGCGAAGCGGCCGTTGGCCACGCGCACGGGCTGGTTGTCGGTGAAGCCGCTGACCATCAGGATCTCCTCGCGTGCGCCCAGATAGTCGCGCAACGGCGCTGCGATGCTCTGCAGCAGTTCGTGGCCCTCCGGCTGCAGCTGGTCGGAGTTGAGCGCGAACAACACGCTGCCGCTGATGCCGATGCGACCATTGATGACGGTGACGCGGCCAGCCGCCAATGGCGCGGCCAGGGCCTGCTCCAGCGTCTTCAGTTTGGCGGTCTGTTCCTGGCGCTGTTTGACCTCTTCATCCAGGCGGTTGTGCAGCAACAGCTGGATGCCGATCACGCTGGCCAGGATAAGCACGAACGCGCCGAGCAGCACCGACATCAGGTCGCCGAACGCGGCCCAGGTGGTGGCGCTGGATTCGGCGTCGAACTCGATTTCGTCGCTCATCGCGTTCAGGCTCCGGCGTTGTCGCGTGCTTCGGCCAGCTGCTGCAGCTCACCGATGATCTGCTTCTGCGAGAGCATGCTCAGGTCCACCACTTCACGTGCCTGCGCGACGTAATAGGCCAGCTGCTCGTCGCTGCGGGCCAATGACTTGTCCAGCGCGCTTTCGATCAGTTGCAGGCGCTCGTTCAAGGCGGCGGTGGACTGGCCGAACAACTGCACCGCGCTGCCGAAGGCATCGCCCAGGCTGGCCATCTCCACCGCGCTGGCGATGACGTTGGCGGCGGCGTGGTCGAGCTTGCTGGTCTCGCTTTCAAGCTGGGTGCTGAAGCGGCTGCCGACGCGTTCAAGCAGCTCGGCCGAGGTGCTGACCAAGGCGTCGACCGCGCTGCGCTGTTCCGTCGATGCGTGGGTGACTGCGCCGAGCAGGGTTTCCAGGGTCGACAACAGGTGGCCGCGTTCTTCCAGCATGGCGGTGTCGCGGACCATGCTGTCGGACAGCTTCTGGCGCAGCTCGGCCACCACTTCGGCGGCGGCGCGCGGTGCCTCGGAGGCGGTCTGCACCAGGCGCGAGATCTCGGCGATGGTGTCGCGGGCCTGCGCTTGCTGCTGTTCGCTCATGGCCTGCGTGGTCTGCGCCAGGCTGTCGCAGATCTGCTGTTGGCGCTGTGCGACCGCTTCGCCATTGCGCTGCCAGCTGCTGTCCAACGTGCCGACCATTGCCGACAGCGACTGCGACCATTGGTCCAGTCGCTGTTCATCGCGCTCGGCGAAAGCGCTCTGCAGTTGTTCGTGCGATTGCTGCAGCGAAGACAGCAGCGATTGCGCGTGCTGTTCAAACGAAGACGAAGCCGCGAGCAAGGCCTGCTCATTGCGCTGCGCCAGTTCGTCATGCGCGCTGTGCTGCTGTGCCAGTGCATCACGCCAGGCATCGGCGGTGCGGCTGGCATTGTCTTCCATGCGCGTGGCAACGCCGTCGATCAAACTGTTGGAGCGCTGTTCGAAGGTGCTGCTGAACTGTGCCAACGCTTGCTGCAACTGTTCGTTGAGCGCGCTGTTGCTGCGTTGCTGTTGCTCCAGTGCCGTGCTCCAGCTGCTGCCCGCGGTTGCTGCGGCACTCTGCACGGCGGCATTGATGCCTTCGAGCTGCTTGTGCACGGCGCTGTCGATGCTGGCGTGCAGGGCATTGGACTTGTCAGCCAGGCCCGCCATGGTTGCATCAACGACGGGCTGCAGTGCGGCGCCTACCGCATTGGCCTGCTGGCTGATGCCGGCCTGCATCGATTGCTGCAGCGATGCCGCCAGCTGCGTATAGGCCGCTTCGGTGCGCTGGTGGAATTCCTGCTGGCTGGCCTGCAGGCGTTCGTTGTTGGCCTGGTGCTGCTGCTCCAGGCTGCCCATCATCGCCTGCAGGCGCTCGACCAGGGTCGGCATCAGCGCGTTCTGTTCCTGCAGCAGACGGAAGGTCTCGCCGCGCTGGAAGCTTTGCGAATGCATGCGCAGCTGGCTGGCGATACCGGCATCCAGCTCCTGCACGGCCTGCGCACGTTCACGGCGCAACAGCGCCGACAACAGGCCGAGTGCGGCCGAGCTGGCAACACCTGCGATCGAGGTGCCGAAGGCAAAACCCAGACCCTTGACTGGTGCGGCCAGCGAGCTGCGGATCGCGTCCAGGTCGGTAGCGCTTTCCAGTGCCAGGCCGGTGCCACGCAGGGTGGCCATCATGCCGAGCAGGGTGCCGAGCATGCCCAGCAGCACCAGCAGGCCGACCAGATACGGGGTCAGCGCAGGTGCGGGCAGGCCGACGCGTTCGCCCTGTACGCGCAGGCGCACCGGACCACGCAGGCCCGGCTGCAGGCGTCCGAGCCAGCCGTCGAGGTTGTCAGCGGCTTCACCGATGGATGGCAGGGCCTGCTGCAAGGTGCTGGTGGCCTGGCGGTAGCGGAACAGCTCCACCGCGCCGGCCAGGTAGCAGGCAGCGATGATCGCGGCGACCACCGCGGCCAGCGGATGGGTGCCGGCATAGCCGACGCCGATCCAGCACACGGCCAAGAGGCCAACAAGGAAGACAACGACTGCGACGAGGTTTCTGGACATGAGGTACGGATTACCGGGTGCGTAGCGCTGCGAGCAGGCCATCGATGGGGTGGAAACGGACATCCAGTTCGGCCAGCAGCGCGATGCGCAGGTCTTGCCGGAACGTGGCCAGCCAGGGGCCGGTGGGTGCCGTGGTGGAATCCGATGCGGCGGCATCGGCGGGGTGCGCGGCTGCAGCGAGCAGCCGTTGGTAGTGCAGGCCGAGCAGCACCGGCACATGGGAAAGCAGGCTGTGTTCGCGCGGGCTGAGGGTGGCTTCCATCACCGCGTCGACTTCGGCCAGACGCGCCTTGGCCGGGGATTGCCGCGCCAGCATGTCACGCAGGCGACCGCGCAGGCGGCCGCTGGCGGTCTGCATGGCACGTTGCTGGTTCAGGTAGTGCTGGCGGTAGGGGGCGAAGCCGGGCGGCAGCTCGGCGTCGGCAGGCGCCGGGTTGCGTGGCGGGCTGAGGTCGATGTCGGCCTGGATGGCTTCCATCAACTTGGTTCGCACATTGGCGTATTCGGCATCCTGCGACGGATCGTAGGCAGCACCGGGTTCGGGCTCCGGCGGTGGGTTGTCCAGCGCCTTGGACAGGGTGATGGCACGGTTCCAGTCGAACCACTGCGCCAGCCGCTCCGGCACCGCAGGCGCCGCAGGGGATGCTCCCTCGTCATTGAAGCGGGCCAGCAGGCGAATGAACGCCGGGCCCAGAACGGGCGCCCGTTCGGATGCTTTCGCCATGGTCCTGACTAAAAATTGGCCATTTTACATGCTGGCGCAAAGCGCGCCTTGGGCCGGGTATTCAGGCCTCGGCGGGCGGCACCAACGCGGCTGGCAGAACAGCCAGTGCCAGCAATGTTGTTGCGAATGGTTATTATTTACTATAATCGGCGCATCAGCCGCTGCCTGGGCAGTCAGCCAATACTTCTGTCTGTGCAGGTTGATCCGTGTCCCTCCCCCGTATTTCTGCCGGTCTCCGTCCGGCCTTGTTGTCCCTCGCCGTCGTTTCGGCCCTGTTCCCGCTTGCTGCAATCGCCGCCGAAGCCGAAGCGGCTGCCGACGCGCAGACCCTGGATGCGGTGCGGGTCAATGCCTACCGCACCACCGGCCACACTTCCGGCGCCACCAAGACCGATACCGCCATCGCCGAAACCGCACAGTCGGTCTCGGTGATCGCGCGCGAGGAACTGGATGCGCGCGGCGTGCAGAACCTCAACGAGGCGATGCGTTACGTGGCCGGTGTGTCGCTGGAAAGCAGCGGCATTGACAACCGCGTTGATGACTTCCGCATCCGCGGCTTCGACGCCGGCAGCTGGGCCAACAATGTCACCATCGATGGCATGCGCGCGCCGCAGGGCAGCCAGTGGAACCGCAGCATGGTCGACAGCTGGAACCTGGATCGGGTGGAAGTGCTCAAGGGCCCGTCTGCAGTGATGTACGGGCAGGTGGCTCCGGGCGGCATGGTCAACCAGGTCAGCAAGACGCCGGTGCCTGACCAGCAGCAGGTGCTGCGCCTGGGCATCGACGGCAACGGGCAGTACAGCACTGCCTTCGACGTCGGCGCCGGCAGCGACGACAACCGCCACCTGCTGCGCCTGGTCGGCCTGTACCGTGACGGCCAGACCCAGATCGACCGCACCGAGCAGCAGCACTGGTTCCTGGCACCCAGCTATACCTTCCAGATCGCCGAGCGCACGCGCCTGACCCTGCTCGGCCTGTACCAGAAGGACGACGGTGGCTCGACCTACCAGTTCCTGCCGATGGAAGGCACGCTGCGCCCCACCGCGTATGGCTACATGAAGAACACCACCTTCATCGGTGAGCCCAACTGGAATACCTTCGATCGCACCATCTGGACCGCCGGTTACCTGTTCGAGCACAGCTTCAACAACAACTGGACCTTGAGCCAGAGTGCGCGCCATACCGATGTCGAATCGGTGTTCCGCACGGTGGTCACCAATGGCGGTCTCAGTGCCGATGGCCGCACCCAGAAGCGGCGCGCGACCTGGGGCGAAGGCGACTCCAAGGGCGAGACCGTCGATACGCGCTTGACCGGAAAATTCAGCACCGGCGTCGCCGAGCACACCGTGCTGTTCGGCGTGGACTGGCAGAAAGCCGACTGGACCGGCGCGCGCGGCGCGATGACCAATCCGGCCGATATCGACATCTTCAATCCGGTCTACACCAACTACGTACCGGTCACCACCAGCATCAGTTACAGCGGCGGCATCAACCGCCAGACCGGCGTTTACCTGCAGGACCAGATCGCCATCGGCAAGTGGCGGCTGACCTTCGGTGGCCGCCATGACTGGACCAAGGACGACACCTGGACCCAGGCCTATACGGTGGCCACCAATACCTACCGCCCGGTGGTGCCGACCAAGGTCAAGGACAAGGCGTTCACCGGCAATGCCGGCGTGCTGTACGTGGCTGACAACGGTCTGACGCCTTACCTGAGCTATGCCGAGTCGTTCCAGCCGGCGGGCACCAATGCCAACATGAGTTACACGCAGACGCCGTTCGACCCGGTGACCGGCAAGCAGTGGGAAGCCGGCCTGAAGTACCAACCGGCCTCGTTCGATGGTCTGCTGACCTTGTCGGCCTACGACCTGCGCCAGCAGAACATCGTCACCAACGACCCGATCAAATCGCACAACACCTGCGGTGCCGCGGGCAATGCGGATTGCCAGGTGCAGGACGGCGAAGGCCGCGTGCGCGGCGCCGAGCTGGAAGGGCGCATCACCCCGCTGGAAGGCTTCAGCGTGATTGGTGCGGCCAGCTGGATGGACTCGGAAGTCACCCGCAGCAACAACGGCTATACCGGCAAGCAGCTGGCGATGGTGCCGGACTGGACGGCGGCGTTGTGGGCCGATTACACCTTCCTCGCCGGTGGCCTGGAAGGCCTGAGTCTGGCAGCCGGTGTGCGTTACAACGGCCGCAGCTACGGCGACAGCGCCAATCTCTACCTGATCCCGTCCTACACCTTGTGGGATGCAGCGATCCGCTATGACGCCGGCCAGCATGGCGCGGTCGGCACGCAGTTCGCGATCAACCTGAGCAACCTCACCGACAAGCGCTTCGTCTCCACCTGCGGCGGCGTGTCGTCCTGCTACTACGGCACCGGCCGTACCGTCACCGCCCCCGCCCGTTTCCGGTGGTGCTCCGCGCGGCGCCTGCGCGTTCGTGCAGGCGCCGCCAGTGCATGTCCAGCGAAGAGCCAGACCCGATGAAATTCAAACATCGCATATGCGCCCGGCAAGGGCGCGCCATCACCTACAGCAGGCAGGCCGTATGAACCTGTGGCTGGGCATCGCCGGCACCTTGGCCGGCATCGTTGGCGGACTGCTGCTGTACGTCGCTTCGCCACAGCAGCAGCTGCGCGCTGCCGGGCCGTGGCCGAAGCGGCATGCATGGTGGCCGGGCACGTTGTTTGTATTGCTGTCACTGCTGGCGTTGTGGCCGCTGCTGGCACCGTTGGAGGCGATCACCAGCTGGCTGGTGTTGCTGATGCTGGTGTGGTCGCTCGCCCCGTTCCTCGGCGCATGGCGTGCACGCGTGCGTGCGGGACGGTCGGCATGAACGCGTTGAAACCGCGGCTGGAAAGCCGGCACTGGTTCGGCAAGACCTGCGCTGGCGTGGTGCTGGGTTTTGGCCTGGCCCTGGCCCTGTCTGGCCTGTTTGCCTGGCTGGGTCCGGACGGCATCAATGCTGGTGGCGGCAAGAACCAGTTCAACATGTGGCTGATGGCACCGATCTGGTCGACGGTGCTGTCCTTCGTCTACCTGTTCCGTGACAGCCTGCGTGCCTGGCTGTGGTTGGGTGTGGCCAATGCGCTGGCCTTCGCCGCGCTGTGGCTGGTGCGTGGAGTGATGTCATGAAGGTGCTTGCATGAAGATCCGCAGCGACATCATCAAGGTCTACAAGGACGTGCATATCTGGATCGGCATCGTCAGTGGGCTGATGCTGTTCATCGCCTTCTATGCCGGCTCGGTCACCATGTTCGAGAAGCCGCTGGAGCGCTGGGCGACGCCGCCTTCCACGTTGTCGCCGGCACCGTCACTGCAACAGGCCGACGCGCTGGTGGCCGCGGTGCTTGCCGAACACCCGAAGGCGGCATCACGCTATTTCGTCTCGGTGCGGCCGCACGCCGATCAACCGGCGCGGGTGTACTGGCAGGAGCGCGCGCCCGGCCAGGGCCGTCGCCAGTTCACCGAGTATGGCGCCAGCTTCGCCGCCGACGGCAGCCTGCAGGTGGCGCAGACGCGCAAGGCACCGGTGGCGCAATTGGTGGATACGCTGCACCAGCTGGTCGGCCTGCCGTTCCCGGACAAGATCGCACGGCCGATCATGGGCGCGGTGGCGATGGCGTATGCGGTCGCCTTGGTATCGGGCTTGATCGTGTTGCTGATCACCTTGAGCAAGGATGTGTTCGCGCTGCGCATCGGTAAGAACATCAAGCGCATGTGGCTGGATGCACACAACGCCCTGGGACTGTTCAGCCTGCCGTTCCACATCGTCATCGCGCTGACCAGCGTGGTGTTCGCTTTCCATGACCAGTTCTACGATGTGCAGGGAGCGGTGGTGTATCCGCAAGGCATCGAGTGGAACGAGGAGCACGCCGAAGCGGCCGGAGGGGCAGCAGTGTTGCCGGCAGCTGAGTTGCTGCGCCGGGTAGAGCAGCAGTTGCCCGGCTTCGAGGTGCAGAGCTTCGGCTTCCAGAATAAGGACGGCCATGTTGAAGCAACGGTGACCGGACTGGATGTCCGCCATGGCACGCGTGCGCGGGTATATGCCAGCACCCATCTGGATCCGTATAGCGGTGAGGTGGATGCGCATGACCTGCCTGGCCACATGGATGGCTGGAACGGCGCGGTCAATGCGTTCTTTGCGCTGCATTTCGGCAGCTTCGGTGGCAACCCGGTGCGTTGGTTGTACCTGCTGATGGGCCTGGCCGGCGCTGCCCTGTTCTACACCGGCAACCTGCTGTGGGTGGAATCGCGGCGACGCAAGCGCAAGGGCGCGGAGACGCCGGTGCAGAAGCGTTCGGCCTGGGTATTGGCCTGCCTGACGGTTGGCGTCTCGCTGGGTTGCGTGGCCGGCATATCGGCCAGCATCGCTGCCACCAAATGGCTGCCGTCGCTGGTCACCGATCTGAAGGCCTGGCACACGGGCATCTACTACGCGGTATTCGTCGCCGCCATCGCCTGGGCATTCCTGCGCGGTGCGCCGCGTGCTGCGGTGGAACTGTTGTGGCTGAGTGCGCTGTGCACCGTAGCGATTCCACTGTCCAGCGTTGCTGGCACCTTGGGAATCGGCAGAAGCTGGTACCACGCAGGCAGCTGGCCGATCGACCTGACCGCGCTGCTGTCAGTGCCGCTGATGCTGTACATCGCGCACCGCAGCCGACTGCGCATGCAGCAGGGCCATACCGACAGCGTCTGGTCGCAAGGTAGTGCCGAGCCATGCTCGGCAGAGGCCGTGCCGGGAACCCCGTTGTAGGAGCGGCGTCAGCCGCGAAGCTGGCAATGCTGCAATCACTGATGTGTTGGCAATCTATTGGCTCGTGAGCTTCGCGGCTGACGCCGCTCCCACAAGCGCTGATGGGCTGTGGGTGACGCCCCTGCCGAGCATGGCTCGGCACTACCCTCACTTCGCGTGGCGTTTCATCAGCTCCAGCAGCACCTCGGCTTCCTGCGCGCGCTTGGCCGGGTCCTTCTCCGCGACGACATGGTCGCTGAGGTGGCCGGCCATCACTTCCAGCATCAGCCCGTGCATGGCGCCTTTGGCGGCGGCGATCTGCACCAGCACGCCGTCGCAGTCGTCGCCGTTCTCCAGTGCCTGTTCCAGGGCCGCTACCTGGCCAGCGATGCGCCGCACCCGGGTCAGCAGTTTCTTCTTGTCGCGTTGGATATGAGCCATGGCTGGCATCATATACCCCTTGGGGGTATAGAATCACGCCGTCCTTCTTCCAACCCACCGCCATGCAACTCGACGCGCTCGCCCACTCCCGCCGCCACAGCCATGCCTTCAGCGAAGGCAATCCGATGGCGGAGAAGAACACCCGGCGCGCGATGGTGCTGACCATTGTGATGATGGTGATCGAGATCGTCGGCGGCTGGTGGTTCAACTCGATGGCGGTGCTGGCCGATGGCTGGCATATGAGCTCGCATGCGCTGGCGCTTGGTCTGGCGGCGTTTGCCTATGCCTGCGCACGGCGCTACCGCGATGATCCACGCTTTGCCTTCGGGACCTGGAAGATCGAGATTTTGGCTGGGTTCACCAGCGCGATCCTGTTGCTGGGGGTTGCCGCGATCATGGCGTTCGAGTCCATCCTGCGCGTGTTCAAACCCAGTCCCATCCACTACCAGCAGGCCATTGCGATCGCGGTGGTCGGCTTGGCGGTGAACCTGCTGTGTGCATGGTGGCTGCGCGATCAACACCATCATCATGGTCACGATCATGGGCATGACCACCACGCGCATGGCGGCCACCATCATCATCACCATGATCTGAACCAGCGCTCGGCCTACCTGCATGTACTGGCCGATGCGGCGACCTCGGTGCTGGCGATCATCGCCCTGCTCGGTGGCTTGTACTTCGGCGCGTCCTGGCTGGACCCGCTGATGGGCATCGTTGGCGCGGTACTGGTGTCGGTCTGGGCCTGGGGTCTGATCAGGCAGACCAGTGGCGTGTTGCTGGATGCGGAGATGGACGCGCCGGTGGTGGCCGAGATCCGCGAGGCGGTGGAGCAGGGCGAGGTGCCTGCCCGGATCAGTGACCTGCATGTCTGGCAGGTCGGCCGGGGCCGCTATGCCTGCGCGATGGAAGTGGTGACCGAAACCGTAGTGGCGCCGGAAGTGTTCCATCGCGCCTTGGCGATCCATGAGGAGATCGTGCACGTGACGGTTGAGGTGCGTAGTGCCGAGCCATGCTCGGCAGGGGCTCTACCTGTGCACCGGTTGTAGGAGCGGCGTCAGCCGCGAAGCTAACAACGCTGGAACAACCGATATTTCCGCAATCTGATGGTTTATGGGCTTCGCGGCTGACGCCGCTCCCACAATGGCGGACAGGTTAACGGCAAAGCCCAGCCGACCATGGCTCGGCACTACGGCTTCGTTCGGTAGCGCTAGATCACCCGCAGGGTGATGGCTTTCAACACCGCGCGGGTGCGGTCGCGGGTGTCGAGCTTGTCGAGGATGGTCGACACGTAGTTCTTCACCGTGCCTTCGGCCAGGAACAGGCTGCCGGCGATCTCACGGTTGCTGTAGCCGCCAGCCATCAATCGCAGGACCGCGACTTCCTTCTGGCTGAACAACTCCTTCGGCGCGTCATCGGCGTGGTAGCGATAACGCTGCCGCACCGCGTCGGTGCTTACCGGCTGCAACAGGGTCTGCCCGGCAATGGCGCGCACGATGGCGTCATGCAGGTCTTCCGGTGCCGCATCTTTCAGCAGGAAACCCTGCGCACCGGCTTCGGTGGCACGCAGCAGCAGGTCGCTTTCGTCGAAGGTGGTCAGGAACACGCACGGCGTTTGATCGCCGCTCCCGCGCAGGGCCTTCAATGCCTGGATGCCGTCCATGCCCGGCATGCGGATGTCCGACAGGATCAGCTGCACCGGCTGCTGCGCGATCTGTTCGAGCAGGGCGTCACCGCTGTCGGCTTCGAACACGATGGTGATGCCGAGCTGCTGCAGCAGGGCGCGCAGGCCGGCGCGGATCAGGGCCTGGTCGTCGACCAGGGCAATGCGGGGGGAGTCGTTCATGCCGGCAATTCCACACGAATCTGCAGGGCACCGGAAGCAGCACGTTGCAGCTGCAGGCTGCCGCCTTGTTCGTCCACGCGTTCGCGCATGCCGGTCAGGCCATTGCCAGGGCGTGGTTCGCCGCGCAACTGGCCATCGTCTTCCATCGCCAGCAGCAAGCGTCCGTCGCGGCGTTGCAGGGCAACCTGCAGCACCTTGGCATCGCTGTGGCGGGCGCTGTTGGTGAGGGCCTCCTGCACGCAGCGCAGCAGGGTTTCGGCCTTGGCGGTATCGCTGACCTGCACGTCGGCATCCAACTGCAGCTGCAGGCGCGGACGCGGCAAAGGTGCGGCCAGCGCGTGCAGCGCGGTGTCCATGTCGAGTTGGCCGCTGTCGCGCAGGCAATGCACCACGGCGCGGATATCGCCCAGCAGCTCGGCGGACAGCTGTTCGCACAGGGCCAGCTCAGGCGCTGCGTCCGTGCGGCTGGCAAGCGCGCGCAGGTGCAACCTCAGCGCCGTGAGCTTGTGCCCGGCGACATCGTGCAGTTCACGCGACAGCCGCAGCCGCTCCATGTCGCGCGATCTCTCGGCGAGCAGGGCGCGGGTGGCCAGCAGGTCGGCATTGACCAGTGCCAGTCGGTCGCGCGCCTGTTCGGCGCTGCTGGCGTAGTGCGTGGTGAGCATGGCGAAAGCCTGGAAGCCGGCGAAGATCAGCACCACCGCGGCCGGGTGACTGTGCACCTCGCGCAACACCAGGTACATGCCCAGGTTGACCAGCAGCATCATCACCAGTGTGATACGCAGTGGCCAGCTCATCGCCACCTGCGCGGCCAGCATCACCAGCAGGGCGGGCGCCACACCGCTGCTGGCGGCGAGGCGGATCACCGCCAGCGCCGCCACTGCCTCGACCAGCAGCGCCACGCTGCGTTGCGCCGAGGGACGCTCGTAGCTGGCGGCAAACAGAAAGGCGACGAGGAACAGCAAAGCGCTGCCCCAGCGCAGGGCGAGTTGCTCGGCGGAGCCATAGGGCAGGGTGGCCGCTACCGCCAGCCAGGTCAGCAGGCCGGCGAGGTTGAGCGGGTGCAGCAGCCTGTGCCAGCGCGAACGGGGAGTGATTTCCATGCACGCATGCTGGTGGGCGCAGGCCGCAGCGGCAAGGGGGGCGGAGCAGAAAGTGACTTCCGGCAGGGTCGATCAATGACTGCCGCGACTGCCGTGCGTGCGCCAGAAAACGCACGCTGTGCATAGGCCATCGCATTCGCCGGCCACCATCGAAGAGATCGCTGTCATGCCCGGATATTCCCTGATCGTTGCGCTGCATGTGCTGGCCGGCGTGGTCGCCCTGGTTGGCTTCTGGTCGGCGGCGTTCATGAAGAAAGGCTCGCCCCGGCATCGCTTGCTGGGCAAGGTGTATCTGGTGGCGATGGCGGTGATCGTGGTTACCGCGCTGCCGATCACCGTCCAGTTCGCCTTCTTCCGCCAGCAGCCGTTGTCGGCCTTGTTCCTGGCCTACCTGATGGCGATCACCGGCAACGCGACGTGGCTGGCCTGGCGTGCGGTCACCGACAAGCGCGATTGGAAGCAGCTGGTGTCACGGCCGGGCTGGCATCTGGCGCTGTGGCCGATGGTGATCCTGGCCCTGGTGGTGGTGGGCACCGGCATCCAGCATCGCCAGCCCCTGTTCCTGGGCTTCTCGTCGATTGGCCTGTGGGTGGGCTGGCGCATGCTGAAGTTCGCCCGCCGTGGCCCGTCGCGTCCGGACTGGGCGTTCCGCCAGCACTACCAGTCGATCCTGGGTGCGGGCATCGCTACCCATGTGGCCTTCCTCGGCATCGGCATGCGGCCGGTATGGCAGTGGCTGCACAGCCATACCACGGTGCCGGCATTGCTGATCGAGCTGTTCCCGTGGGCGGCACCGTTGCTGGTGGCGGTATTGGTTGGCGTCTACCTGGACCGCAAGTACGGCGGTCGGCGGGTGGCCAAGGCGGCGCAGTGAGCTGCATGATTCTGTGAGCCCCGGGTGCGCTTTGCTTACCCGGGCTACGTGGGACGCAGACGAAGAAGCCGCCCTTGGGCGGCTTCTTCGTTCGTCTGCTGCGATGTTAGCTGGCTCAGACGTCGCCGCCGTCAGCCCAGCCTTCGCCGCTGCCGCGCTGGAACACCGTGTCACCTTCCTGCACGTCACCGGCAGGCAGATGTTCGGCGTTGGCCAGACGTGCGTAGATCGGGGTGAAGTCCGGTTCGGTCGCGGCCATCAGCTGTTCGAAGCCGTCGATGACGAAGTAGCTCTTCTGGAAGGTGTCGATGCGGTAGCGGGTGCGCATGATCCGCTCCAGGTCGAAGCCAATCCGGTTCGGCGCGGCCGACTCCAGCGAGTACAGCGACTCGCCCTTGGAGGAGACGATGCCAGCACCGTAGATGCGCAGGCCCTCGGCTGTGTTGATCAGGCCGAATTCCACCGTGTACCAGTACAGGCGGGTCAGGTTCTGCAGCGCGTCCGGGCCGATCGCGTGGGCTTTGACGCCACCGCGGCCGTAGGCGGCCATGTAGTCGGCGAACACCGGGTTCATCAGCAGCGGCACGTGGCCGAACAGGTCGTGGAACAGGTCCGGTTCGGCGATGTAATCGATCTGGTCCGGGCGGCGGATCCACCAGGTCACCGGGAAGCGGCGGTTGGCCAGGTGATCGAAGAAATCGAGTTCCGGCAGCAGGCCTTCCACCCCGACCAGGGTCCAGCCGGTGGCCGCGCCCAGCACTTCATTGAGCTGGTCGAAGCGCGGAATCATGTGCTCGCTCATGCCCATCTCGTCCTGGGCATCGAGGAACTCCTGGCAGGCACGGCCGACCAGCAGCTCGCGCTGGCGCTGGTACAAGATGCTCCAGGTGGCATGGTCGTCGGCGCTGTAGCCGTCCCAGGGCTGCTCCACAACGGCGGTGGTATAGACCGGCACGTAACCCTTGTCGGTCTGTTGGTGTTCGACGCGGCGCGGGTTGGCTTCCATGGCGGCAGCTCCTGAAGGGAATAGATAACCGCATGGTAGGAAGCCTGCCGCGCAACAGGTGTGCGTAATTGCGCTGTCAGTTGGTTATGACGCAATATTGTTGCGTCCATTCAATGGTGCGGAGCAACAAAGATGGCGTCGGTGAATCTTGATCGCACGGATCTGCGGCTTCTGGTCGAAATCCAGCAGCATGGCCGCGCCACCAACGCCGAGCTCGCGGCGCGGGTGAATCTCTCGCCGTCGGCCTGCCTGCGGCGGGTGCAGCGGCTGGAAGCGGAAGGCGTGATCGCCGGTTATGGCGCACGGCTGGAGCCACGCGCGATCGGGCTGGGCCTGCAGGCCTTCGTGCGCGTGCAGCTGTCCAAGCACGGCCAGGCGGCGATCGATCACTTCGTGCAGGCGGTGCAGCTATGGGACGAAGTGGTGGCCTGCCATGCGCTCACAGGCGACATGGACTATCTGCTGCAGGTCTACGTGCGTGACCTGGACCACTTCTCGGAATTCCTGCTCGACAAGCTGCTCAACGCAGCCGGCGTGGCCGACGTCAATTCCAGTTTCGTGCTGCGCACGGTGAAGGAGTTCCGCGCCCTGCCGCTGTCGCAGCTGGGGCGTTAAGGTGGTTCCTTCCCCCTGCGGGAGAAGGTGCCCCGCAGGGGCGGATGAGGGTAAGGGGCGAAGCCCATGGAACACCCTGCAGCAACTCGCTTCAACCGTACCCTCACCCCAACCCCTCTCCCATTGGAGAGGGGCTTCAAACCTCAACGCGCTGGCGCGCTGCAGTTCTTCTCGATGCCACGCAGTTTTTCGATGCGGCTGCGGCTGTCCTGGCAGCGCTGGTGTGCTTCGGCCTGTACGGCGGCGGCGCGTGCATCGGCATTGCGCGCGCTGGCGGCACGCGCCTGCTGCAGGCGGGCAATGCCGGCGCGGATCTGCGGCATTGCTGCCATCGCGGCCTTCTCGCCTTCCAGGATGGCGCGGCCACGCTGCTCGAAATCGGCTGCGCCGATGTCCAACACCGCCGGGCGGATCACCACGTCGGCGCGTGCCAGTTCCTGCTCACCCAGGCGCTGGCCCATGATGGTGATGGACTGGCCCACCGCACCCAGCAGGCCGGTCGGGCGCTGGCCGGTGGCGCGGCTGGAGATATCCACTGCGATCACGAATTCGGCGCCCAGCTGCTTGGCCGCATCCACCGGCACCGGGCTGACCACGCCGCCGTCGACATAGCTCTTGCCGCCGATGATCACCGGCTCGAACACACCGGGGATGGAGCTGGAAGCCCGCACCGCCTGGCCGACATTGCCGCGCACGAATACCGCGCGCTCGCCGGTTTCCAGCTGCGTGGCAACTGCGGCGAACGGCTTCTGCAGCTGCTCGGCGCGCTTGTTGCCGACCTGCGCGTTGACGTAGTCCTGCAGCTTCTGGCCTTGCACCAGGCCGCCGGAGAACAGGCGGATATCGCGGATGCTGGCTTCATCCAGTGCGACCGCCTTCTGCTGCATCTGGAAGGCGTTCATGCCGCTGGCATACAGGGCACCGACCACGCTGCCGGCGCTGGTGCCGGACACCACCACCGGCTCGAAGCCGTTGGCCTCCAGCATCTTGATCACGCCGATATGGGCAAAACCCTTGGCCGCGCCACCGCCCAGTGCCACGCCGATCTTGACTGGCCTTACCGGCGTGGTCGGCTGCACCGCTGCCGGCGGGGTGGGCTTGATGTTCTCACCGCCGCAGGCTGCCAGCAGGCCAAACAGGGAAAGGGACAGCAGCAGACGGACGTTGCGCGCTTTCATGATGAACAGGGGGCGTTGGAAAGGGCGCCAGCATAGCGCTTTGTATGGGCAAGGCCGCCGGCGGGCCACTGCGTGGTTTAGCTGCGGCTGTCTTCCGCAGCCGGAACTAGCCCGCCGGGACGTTCACCGTTGGCGTCCAGAACAACGCGAGTATGCCAAGCGCGATCACCACCCAGAACAGCCCGCCCACTACCAGCCAGGCCCAGTTTGCTGCGGTCAGTCGCGAATTGCCTGCCCCCGTTGGATCACCGCAGGCAAGGTTGGCCGCGCGTTGCGCCTGCACGAGTGCCATTGCGTTCACCGCCAGCAACAGCATGCCGATGCCGAAGCTGGGCAGAGCCGGCAGGAGGTTATCGGGGATGCGGCTGACGATGCGTCCGCCAATGGCCGAGATGACGTAAGCGCCGGCCCACAGGCCCGGTGACCAAACGTAGCGCTTGCCTGCGCGACGCAGCCGATGGTCGATTTCCTGGTTCAGGCTATTGGCGAAGAAGATCGCGAAGATCGCGCGCGGCACTGGCCAGATATCCAGCTTCTTGTCGCGCTTGTGCCGGGCCCAGTGTTTCCAGAACCAATACAGCGAATAGAACCCGAGGGTGGCGACGTACAGCAGCACCAGCTTGGTGATTGAAACCACATAGAACGGCGGCAAGGCCGACGGTCCTATGGTTTCCTGCGTCAGTGAGGCCTGTGGTGGTGCGTAAACATTGTCCTGCGCGTGCATGGCGTCCTGCCATCCCCTGAAAATGAATGCGGCGAGTATGGCCACGGCGCCAGGGAGCGACAAGCAGATACATCTTCCATGCATGGACGACGGCACGCTGCGTGTGCGCAATGGGTGCGTACATGATTCCGTAACCCGGCCTCTCCAGCCGGGTTACGGAAACCGCGGTGACATCAGAACTTGTTGTCACCATCCAGCAAGCGGCCCAGCCCACCCAGCACCGAGCCCTCACCGCGGCTCTGGCCACCGCCCTGCGGTGCGGCGGCATACATACGGCCAGCCAGGCGCGAGAACGGCAGCGATTGCAGCCAGACCTTGCCGGGGCCGGTCAGGGTCGCCAGGAACACGCCTTCGCCGCCGAAGAACATGCTCTTCAGGCCGGCCACGCGGCGCACGTCCATGTCCACACCGGCGTGGTAAGCGACCACGCAGCCGGTATCCACGTCGATGCGCTCGCCTGCGGCCAGCTCACGTTCCACCACGCAACCACCGGCGTGCACGAACACCCAGCCGTCGCCTTCAAGCTTCTGCATGATGAAACCTTCGCCGCCGAACAGCCCGGTCATCACCTTGCGCTGGAAATGCACGCCCACCTGCACGCCGCGCGCGCCGGCCAGGAAGCTGTCCTTCTGGCAGATCAGCTTGCCGCCGTGCTGGTCCAGCTTCATCGGGATCACGGTGCCGGGATAGGGCGCGGCGAAGGCGACCTTGGCCTTGCCGTTGCCGGTGTGGGTGAACACGGTGGCGAACAGGCTCTCGCCGGTGATCACGCGCTTGCCGGCCGACATCAGCTTGTCCATGAAGCCGCCGCCCTGGCCCTCGTGGCGGCCGTCACCGAACACGGTGTCCATCTGTACCGTGGAATCCTTGAACATCAGTGCGCCGGCCTCGGCAATCGCGCTCTCGCCCGGGTCCAGTTCGATTTCCACGAACTGCATCTCATGCCCGATGATGCGGAAGTCGATATCGTCAGCACGGTTGCCCCTGCCACCCACCGGCGGCGGGGTCGGTGGCGGGCCGGCCTGGCCGCCGAAGTCGGCGATCTCGGTCACCGCCTGCCAGCCCTGCATGCCCTCGCGCCAGGCCAATGCCTGGCGGCTGCCCTGGGCAAAGCGACGCGCGGCCTCGTCGTCCAAGGGGCCGACGCGGTCGGCCTGGCCGGGAATATGGAAATACCACTGGGTCATGGCAAGGTGCCTGGGCAGGAAGGAAGCCCCAAGTCTATGCGGCGCAAGGGCCAGATACCCCTGACAGGCGTCATGCTGCTGAATACCTGAACGATTGCGATACGAATGTTGTACTGCAACAATTCCATGCTAGGCGCAGTTCCCCATTCCTCCTCAACAGGCCCTTCTCCGCCATGTCCCCGACCCGTACCGTCCGCCGCCGCCTGCCGGCAGCGCATCCGCTGTTTGTCGCCGTTCTCGCCGTACTGCCACTCACCGCTGCCGCGCAGGATGCGACCCCGGCCCAGAAGGAAGCCGCCACGCTGGATGCGGTGAAGGTCACCGCCGCACGCAAGGTGGAGAACATCCAGGACGTGCCGGTGTCGATCAGCACCGTCAGCGGCGAGAAGCTCGACGCGCTGGCCTCCGGCGGTACCGACGTGCGTTACCTCTCCGGCCGCGTGCCCAGCCTGAACATCGAATCCTCGTTCGGCCGTGCGTTCCCGCGCTTCTACATCCGCGGCTACGGCAACACCGACTTCCGTCTGAATACCTCGCAGCCGGTCTCGCTGGTGTATGACGACATCGTGCAGGAAAACCCGATCCTCAAGGGCTTCCCCATCTTCGACGTGGAACAGGTGGAAGTGTTGCGTGGCCCGCAGGGTTCGCTGTTCGGCCGCAACACCCCGGCTGGTGTGGTCAAGTTCGACTCGGTGCGTCCGTCGCAGGAGTTCGAGGGCTACGGCAAGGTCGGCTACGGCAGCGACAACCTGTGGAACGTCGAGGCTGCCGTTGGTGGCGCACTGAGCGCGCGCTGGTCGGCACGTGTGTCGGCCTTGTACCAGCGTCGCGACGACTGGGTGAAGAACACCGGCACCGGCCCGAACGACGGCCTGGAAGGCTATGACGAATCGGCCGTGCGTGCGCAGTTCCTGTACGAAGGCGACAACTTCGAAGCGTTGCTGGGTGCGCACAAGCGTCACCTCAACGGTACCGCGCGCCTGTTCCGCGGCAACATCTTCAAGAAGGGCAGCAACGACTTCGTGCCCGGCTTCGACGAGAACAAGGTCTCGATCGATGGTTTGAACCACTCCGAGCTCGACAGCAGCGGTGCCAATGCACGCCTGAGCTGGGACCTGGGCAACTACAAGCTGTCCTCGATCACCGGTTACGAGACCGTCGATACCTTCAGCGTCGGCGACATCGACGGCACCTCCGGCCCGTACTTCACCGCTGACGTACCGTTCGCCTCCGAGACCGCCGATGGCATCCCCAGCCACTCGCAGTGGACCCAGGAGCTGCGTCTTGAATCGCAGAACGAAGGCCCGTTGAACTGGCAGGCCGGCGTGTTCTATTTCAAGGAAGACTATGACGTCGACAGCGTCAGCTACGACAGCACCAACGGCAGCAAGCAGGACGGTTTCCAGCGCATCAACCAGACCAATGATGCCTGGGCGGTGTTTGGCGGCCTGAACTTCCAGGCAACCGACAAGCTGGAACTGCGCGCCGGCGTGCGTTACACCGTCGACAAGAAGGACCTGAAGGTCAAGGATTACTGGAACACCGGCTTCTCGCCGTGCGTGCTGTCGGCCAAGTGCGATCTCGCCGGTCTGCTCGCCGCGCAGCAGGCGGCGTTCGCTGCCGGCGATGCGGTCGATCCCTACCTGTCGGCCTCGACCAAGGACAAGAAGTTCAACTGGGACTTCTCGGCCACCTACGCCGTCAATGACACCGTCAACGTCTACGGCCGCGTCGCCACCGGCTTCCGTGGCAGCTCGATCCAGTCGGCGGGTGCTTTCAACAACAAGACCGTGGCCGATCCGGAAACCGTGCTGTCCTTCGAGGCTGGCGTGAAGGCCGACTTCTGGGACAACCGTGCGCGCTTGAACGCCAGCGTCTACCACTACCGGGTCAAGGACCAGCAGCTGACCGCCGTGGGCGGCGCCGGCGGCAATGCCAACATCCTGCTCAATGCCGACAAGAGTGTTGGCCAGGGCTTCGAGCTGGATCTGCAGGCCTACCTGACCGACAACCTGCTGGTCACCCTGGGCAGCGGCTACAACCACACCGAGATCAAGGATTCCGATCTGAGCGTGGCGCCGTGCTTCTCCTGCACCGTGACCAATCCGGTCGTCAACGGCAAGGTGCTGATCAACGGCAACTCGCTGCCGCAGGCGCCGGAGTGGACCCACAACATGACCGCACGCTGGTCGCTGCCGCTGGCCGATGGTACGCAGCTGTATGTGTTCACCGACTGGGCCTACCGTAGCGAAGTCAATTTCTTCCTGTACGAGTCCAAGGAATTCACCGGCAAGTCGCTGCTGGAAGGCGGCCTGCGCGTGGGTTACCAGTGGAATGACGGTGACTACGACGTGGCGCTGTACGGCCGCAACATCACCAACCAGATCCGCGCCACCGGCGGCATCGACTTCAACAACCTCACCGGCTTCATCAACGAGCCGCGTCTGTGGGGCGTGGAGTTCAAGACCCGCTTCTAAGCGCAGGCTTGTGTGATGCAACGAAGAAGGCGCGGAGCAATCCGCGCCTTCTTCGTTCCTGTAGTGCCGAGCCATGCTCGGCAAGAGGCGTTACCGATAGCCACCCAGCGCCGCTCCCACAAATGGGGGGCGGTGACGCTTCTGCCGAGCATGGCTCGGCACTACGGTTGGAGTTACCGGGGAAGCTCCTGCCGAGCATGGCTCGGCACTACTTGGCGCTGCAGTGCGCGGCCAATCCAGCCCTTCTCCCGCATGCGGGAGAGGGGTTGGGGTGAGGGCAGCTTCTGCGGGGAAGCCCTCTGCCGAGCATGGCTCGGCACTACGGTTGGGGTGTTACCGGTGAAGCTCCTGCCGAGCTTGGCTCGGCACTACCGGGTCAGCGCGCAGCGCCTCATGCAACACATCAAGCAGCTGCTCGTTGTCATCACCACGCTGCTCCCAATACATGACGCCGCCCAGGCCTTGCTGCTTCACGTAGTTGACCTTGATCAGCAGCGATTGCGGATCGTCGTAACTGATCATGCGTCGCTCGCTGGCGTTCCACAGCCACGGCACCTGCGCCTCGTCATCCCAATGACGTTGCCAACCCGGCGCGTTGAGGCGGCTATGGACGATGTCACGCCAGGTGATGAAGCCGCCTTCCTTGGTGAATTTCTGGAAGCGACCGTTGTTGTCCGTACCGACATCACCAAACGTGCGGCCGTAGAACGGCACGCCGACGTTGATCTTCCCGGCAGGCACGCTGGCATCGAGGAAGTACTTCACCGCATCCACGGTGGTACGGCCCTGCGGCGTAGCCAGCGATGAGCGCGCAAGCCCGGAGTGATGGCCGGTGGTCTTGGTCAGGCTGCCATAGAAGTCGTAGGTCATCAGATTGATCCAATCCAACGACTCGGCGATGCGCGGCAGCTCCAGGCCTTCCGCGGCACGGCCTTCGGCAGCGGCGATGGTCAGCAGGTAATGACGCTTGCCGTTACCTTCGCGGTCCAGGCGCGCGCGCAGTTCTTCCAGCAGCACGGTGAAGTTGTGGCGATCATCCGGGCTGTGGCTGATGTCGGCATCACCGAGCGTGGGGTATTCCCAGTCGATGTCCAGGCCATCGAGCTTGAACTGGTGCATCAGCGCGACGCTGCTGTCGATGAAGCGTGCGCGTGCCGGTGCAGTGGCGGCGGCCTCGGAGAAGTTGCCGGCACCCCAGCCACCAATCGACAACACGATCTGCAGTGACGGGTTGTCCGCGCGCTTGCCGACTACCGCATGCAGGCGTGCCGGATCGACGTTCTCTGGCAGGTAGACGCTGCCGTCGGGGCGAACCACGGCGAAGGCGAAGTTCATCACGTCGAGCTTCTGTGCCGACAATTGCAACGGCTCGGGGCTGTCCATCACATAGCCGATCAGGCGCGGCGTTTGTGCTTGCACGGCGAAGGGCAGCAACGCGGTGAGCAACAGCGCATGCAGGCGTGGACTGCGAAGGAATACAGGCATGAGAGGTCCCGTAATGAGAGGACCCTGGACTGTAACCGTAGACGCGCACGGCAGTAGCAGGCGGTGACGTCGGAAACCATCTCGGCCACTGTAGAGCCGAGCCATGCTCGGCTGGGGCGTTACCGATAGCCTGCCGAAGCTCCTGTAGGAGCGGCGTCAGCCGCGCAGCAGCAAGTGAGACCGCTTTCCGATAAGACTGCGAATGAACAAATGCCAACTTCACGGCGGACCCCGCTACGAAACAATCGGCTTGG
>NZ_JBXFWF010000047.1:0-39067 GCF_056854515.1 Stenotrophomonas sp. STEN063 | reverse complement strand
CAGTTGCAGTTGCAGTTGCGGTTGCCGTTGCCGTTGCCGTTGCGGTTGCAGTTGCAGTTGCGGTTGCCGTTGCCGTTGCCGTTGTTGCTTCTCCCGCTTGCGGGAGAAGGTGCCACGAAGGGGCGGATGAGGGGAGCTTCTAAAGCTTCAAAAGCTTTCAAAGCGTTGGGCTCGCTTGCCAGGAGCTTCCCCTCACCCCAACCCCTCTCCCGCGCGCGGGAGAGGGGCTCAAGCAACAGCTGCAGATCAGATCGGGTCGCCGTTGAAGCTCTCGCCCTTGATCTTCTGCCAGTCGCGGCTGACGAACTTTTCATCGATCAGCGTGCGCTGCACCAGCACGCCGTTCTTGTACCAATGCCAGATGCGGTTGCGCAGCTGGCCGCAGTCGGAAAGCTGGATCATTTCGTACAGCTCAAGGCCTTCTTCGCCCTTGCGCTTCCAGTACAGCATCACCGTGCGGTGGTAATCGTCCAGCGGCACTTCGGCGGCCCAGCCATAGATCAGCTCGTTGTCGAAGATGACGCGGCCGAATTCATAGCGGGTTGGGAAGTCACGTACTTCCACCTTGCCATCGGCCCAGCTGTAATGGTTGGTCTGGTGGTACGGCACGTTCTCGTCGGCGGGAAAACGGCAGATCAGGCGCGACTTGTGCTCGTCGATCTTGTCGCCGTTGGCATCGTAGTAGCGGTAGACGCCGTCCCAGACGCCTTCGTGGCGGGCCAGCAGCGGCAGGTGCAGTTGCATGTTCGGCATTGCGGTTTCCTGTGGTCGTATTGATGTCATCAGTTGAGGCTTGGCCTCATTCGTTGCGAAGTGCATCCATCACTTCTTCCATCGGCACGTCCATAGCACCGCCTTCCACTGCCTCGGTTTCCTGCTGCACGATGCGCAGCACCCGGGCGATGTATTCCTTCATCCACAGCGTGCGCTGTGCCTCGGCCTCGCGGTCCGGGCGGAACTGGTCCAGTTCCTCGCGGCTGAGCAGGCCCTTGTGTTCGATCAGGCGCTCGAGCGCGTCCAGGCGTTGATGGGTAACCGCGTTCTCCATGGCAATGGCCATGGCGATGGACAGCACCCGCTCCACGTCCGGGTCCTTGAAGAAATAGGGACGCTTGCCACGGGCGCGGCTGCCGGCCAGGGCGATCGGATCGATGCTCATGCTTTCCAGGCTCCAAACATGGTCCACAGCGCGGCACGGCCGTGGTCTTCGCCGCTCTCGCTGGCGACCGGGAAGATGTCCCGGTCCACCACGCCGCGGACCTTGGTTTCGAAATAGCGCTCGGCATCGAAGCCGGCCGCGGCCATCATCTGGCGCAGGTCGTACTCGTGCATCACGCTCCAGAACGGCTCGTTGTTGTTGTACGCATCCCAGTCGCGGATGAACTGCTCGTAGGGGTCCATGCCGTGGTATTGCGGTTGCTCCAGATGCGCGGTCAGGCCGCCACTGGCCAGCAGGCGCTGGATCTCGCGCAGCTTGCGCGGCATCGCCGTGGCCGAGCTCTCGTGCCAGAACATGGCGGTGGTGATCAGGTCGAACGAACCATCCGCATAGTCCAGCGCTTCACCATTGGCCTGGCGGAACGTGATGTTGTTGATACCGAGCGCACGGGCGCGGGCATGCGCATAGCGCAGCATCGGCGCGGCCACGTCGATGGCGATCACTTCGGCGTCAGGGAAGGCCTGCGCCAGCGGCACGATGTTGTGGCCGACGGTGCAGCCGATGTCGAGGATGCGGCGCGGCTTGAAACCGGGATGTTCTTCCTGCAACCACTGCGCCAGGGCCTGGCCGCCGCCATCGTTGTAACGGCCAAGCATGCCGCCGGTGGTGGCGAAGATGCCGCAGTCGTAATTGGCGGCGGCGGAGACGTCATCGGCCAGCAGCTCGGTGTGGTAGCCGCCGGGCATGCAGTGGATGTCGACCGCACTGGAATAGCGCGGCACCTGCACCGAAGGATCAAGTTGCAGGCCGTCGTCGCTGGCGTTCAGTGCGCGCGTCTTCTCGATCAGCGCATCCACCTGTTTGAGCACCAGGCCGCGACCGGCCTGCTGGCGCATTTCCATGCTGCTGCGACGCAGGGCACTCCAGGTCTGGTAAATCGCATCGCCGGCCATCGCCTTGCGGACTTCGTGACGGGTTTGCGGGGCGCGTCCTTTCTCCTTCTCGAACGCCGGTTTTACCCGGCCTTCGTAGGCGGCTTTGACCTTGGGGCTGAGCTGGGTGGCCAGGTAGCCATTGAGGTTGGCCAGGAAGTCGAAGCGGGCGGTGTCATCCAGCGCGCTGTCAGGGAAGACCGCATGGCGGCCCACGTGCTGCCAACTGGGGGGCAGGGCTTGCTGACTCATGACGACTCCTCGGGAGGCTTCAAGTTCTAAAGTTATATCTATATGTCATGTAGGTCTGGTTGGGGTCAAGCACCGGGGTAATACCTGTGCGCTTGCCCCTTGTATCAGCCGCAACCCCTGTCGGGACGGCCTTCCCGTGGACCGAGCAAACGACCCAGGTCCCGAATCTCTCAAATGTCCGGACAAAAATCCAGTACCCATTTTCACGGCCCGGACGGGGGCTTTTCTGTTGCAAGGCAACATCCTGCGCAGTCCTGGCCATGCCCACTGCAGCGGTGTTTTCGCGCCCTCCAGCAGGGCTGCGGGGTTGGCGACAAAGGTCTTACAAATGATTGGACAAACATGTACTAATGATATAGCTATATGTCATCTTTGATGGGCCCACTGGCCTGTCTTCCGTGGTCCGGAGCAGGCCAAGGCACTGGCTTCATCGCTCCATTTCAATCGGGGGTTGGACGTGATTCGAATGTCATCGGTTTTGCTGGCTGTCGCAATGGCACTTTCGCCACAGGCAAAAGCGCTGGATCTGCAGTCCGAACAGGGCAGCGTCGAGGCAATGGTCAAGCTGCGTTGCTCGTTGGACCCCAGGCAGGAAGAGATCCTGTGGTGGGCCGGCACCTTGTTCGCGCAGGAGCCGGGCAAGAAAGCCGCACCGCTGATGGGCTTCGAGGGCTACAACATCTGCCGTGCCGAGAAGCAGGCAGATGGTGTTTGGCGCCTGTACACGCGTGAGCTCACGTTCTACCGCGACCTGAAGACCGGCAAGATCATCGACAGCTGGGACAACCCGCTGTCCGGCGAACGCAACGAGGTCGTGCAGGTCGCCAACGATCCGGTCAACACCGTGCTCAACGCGCCAGGCCGGCCGATGCACCTGCCATGGGTGGAAGCCGGCGACCAGGTGATGCTGACCCTCAACATTCCGTTGGCCTATCCCAATCCGCTGCAGCCGGCCGAATTCCCCGCCGAGTCCAGTGGCCCGACCTACATGGGCTCGGAGCATTTCATGTTCTTCGCGCCACGCGCGGACCTGGAAAACCCGGCGTTGAAGAGCGTGCCGGTCACCTATGGCTGGACCCGCATCGGGCCGTGGCTGCCATGGATGAAGCTGGGCATGCGCCCGGGCAGCCTGTTGTACATCGCGCAGGGCAACAAGCGCGCATCGGTCAGTGAGCTGCCGGCCGATATCCAGGAACTCGTGCGTAGCCGTTACCCGGAATACGCACGCGCACCCGAAACCTGGGTGCAGCCCAACGTCACCAGCTGGAGCGCCTACAAGCAGCTCAAGCAGGGCGCGGTGGCGAAACAGCAGGACTGAAGTACGGAAACACCGGACGGAACCCTCCCCCAAGACGGCGCATCCATCCTCCCAATCCATACCGAACACACCTTGCAGTCGGGAATTCCATGAAAACCATCAAGCCAGACCTGCTGTGCTCCTCGATCGCGCTCGCGCTGCTGCTGTGCGCGGGCAGCGCTGCCGCTGCCGACAGCGATCAAGCGCCCGCGCCGCCGGCAGCCAATAGTGACGCCGTGCAGAGCCTTGACCAGATCACCGTGACCGCGCGCGGCGTGTCCGAGCCGCTGCAGCAGATGCCGCTGCCGATCACCGCCATGTCCGAGCAGACCATCGAAAAGAAGGGCCTGACCGATGTGCGCGACATCGCCAACCTGTCGCCGAGCTTCTCGTTCAAGTCCGGCTATGGCCGCGGCTTCGACCGCCCGGTGATCCGTGGCATGTCCAATATCCAGGGCGAGGCCAATGCCTCGTTCTTCATCGACGGCATCTACGTTGAAGGTGACATCTCAAGCTATGGGCTGGAGAACATCCAGCGTGTGGAAGTGATCCGTGGCCCGCAGTCGGCGGCCTTCGGTCGTCGCACCTTCTCCGGCGCGGTGAACTTCATCACCAAGCGGCCGGGCAGTGCGCCGGGCGGCAAGCTCACCCTGGGCGCTGGCAACTACGGCCAGGAAAAGATGGGCCTGTTCTACTCGGGCGGGAATGAAGACGGCTCGTTCGGCTACGACCTGAGCTTGAACAAGCGTGGCAACGATGGCGTGTTCTACAACCAGGCATCGGGCAGGAAAGATCTCAACGGCACCGAGACCATCAGTGGCATGGCCGCCATCGCCTGGTCACCGACCGATTCACTGGACATCACCGCAAGGGTGATGAAGCAGAAGAGCCGCGACCAGCACTTCGCCGCCGCTCGCCTGGGCAGCGACAACCTCAACTGCTACCTGCCCGAGTACACCGGTGGCCTGTACTTCGGCCTGTATCCGATCCTTGAATCGCGCCGTCGCGGCTACTACTGCGGTGAGCTGAAGGAACCGTCGGACTATGCGCTGAACACCAGGGAGTTCGAGACCGCAGGTTATTTCTCCGGCCGCAAGACCGACCTGCTGCGCACCAGCGTGGTGGTGGACTATCTGTTCGCCAATGGCTGGAACCTGACCTCGACCTCGGCTTACAACAAGAGCGAAACCTACGCGGCCAGCGATCAGGACTACAGCGCCATCCGTGGCTACGGCGGCGCGTTCGAGAGCTTCGCCAACAGCGGGGTCAAGAACTGGTCGCAGGACATCCGTTTGACCAGCGACCAGAGCCTGGCGGTATCGGGCATGCTCGGTGCGTACTACTACGAGCAGAACGCGCAGCCGGGCTGGGGCGGCGACCTGACCGGTTACACCATCGGTGGCAGCAAGGTGGTCACGCCGATCCCGACCAATCCGGACGATCAGACCGTCAACAAGGCGCTGTACGGACTGATCAACTGGCGCATCAACGAGCAGTGGACCACCTCGCTGGAAGGCCGTTATGCGCGCGATGAAATCAGCAAGGGCGGTACCGATGTGCGCGTGCTCGGCGCAAACACCTATCGGCAGTCGTATGCGCTGGACAAGACCTTCAGCAGCTTCACCCCGCGTTGGACGCTGAGCTACCAGGCGCGTGAGAACGTGAACCTGTACGGGCTGGTGTCCAAGGGCAACAAGCCGGGCGGGTTCAATACCGACGTCTACCGCGCCGACTTCCAGGAGGCCGATCGCGACGCGCTGATCGCGCGTGGCTTGAACACCTACAAGGAAGAAGAAGCCTGGAACTACGAACTGGGCATGAAGAGCGATTGGCTGGATGGCACCCTGCGCATCAATGCCAACCTCTACCAGATTGACTGGACCAACCAGCAGCTGACCGAAACCGGTCCGGTGACCCGCAAGAACGGCTCGCTGTTCTCCACCAGCTACACCACCAATGTCGGTGAATCGCGCATTCGCGGTTTCGAGCTGGAAAGCCAGTGGGCGTTCGCGCAGGGTTGGCTGGCCAGCCTGGCGTACTCGTTCACCGATGCCGAGATCCTGAAGTTCATCAGCCAGGACCAGGCCGATCTGTTCTCCAGCAGCAATGCACCGACCCTGGCTGACCTGGCCGCCGATGCCGCTGGCGCCACCCTGCCGCGCGTGCCCAAGCACAAGGCAACGCTGGGCTTGATGTATGACGGTGCGCTGTCCAATGGCTGGGAATACACCGCCAACATGGACGTCAACTACGAAGGCAAGCGCTACATCCAGGTCGACAACCTGGCGTACATCGGCGCCTCCACCCGCACCAACTTCCGTTTCAGCATCCGCCCGACCGAGCAGTTGCAGGTCTCGGCCTACGTGACCAATGCGTTCAACGATCGCACCCTGGAAGACGCGCAGCGCACCATCAATCCGGACGCTTACGTCGCCGTGCCGGCAGTGCCGCCGTTGACCGGACTGGCGGTGACCAACCTGCGTGACTTTGGTTTGACGCCTTCGCTGCCGCGTATGTATGGCGTTGAGGTTAGTTACAAGTTCTAAGGGTTTTGCGTGGGCTGGGATGTCTCGCGGCGTCCCAGCCCGCGTGTAATGGGCTTTACCGATGCTCCATCAGATCGTCATTCCCGCGCAGGCGGGAATCGCTCTGGCTTTGGCTTTAGAAATCAGGCATGGCGTGCAAGAGCAGCGGCAAGAGCAAAGGCAAGAGCGATGACCCGACATTCGTCGGTTGAAAACCCCGCCTGCGCGGGAATGACGGCATCCAAAGCAAAAGCAAGTAAAGCAAAAGCAAGTAAGGCAAAAGCAAGTAAGGCAAAAGCAAGTAAGGCAAAAGCAAGTAAGGCAAAAGCAAGTAAGGCAACCCCGCACCCCCGCAGGCAATCCCAATGCAACGACGCGATTTCATCAACGGAGTTTCTGGCATGGCTGCACTTTCGCTGCTGCCTGGCTTGCTGCACGCCAAGATTTCCAGCAGTGACGTCATCGTCGTAGGCGCCGGTCTGGCCGGTCTGTCCGCTGCCCATGCCCTGGAAGCCGGTGGAGCCCGCGTCACGGTGCTCGAAGCCAATCCGCGCGTGGGTGGCCGCTTGCAGACCGTGGTGCGCAATGGCATCCGCTTCGAAATCGGTGGTGTCGAAGTTGGGACCGCCTATGTACGTGTACACGCCCACGCCAGGCGTGTCGGTGTCGGCATCGTGCCTCCGTCGGCTGCGTTGCCGACCGCTGCCGGTCTTGGCCTGGCCATCGGCGATACGCTGGTGCCGGCAAAATCCTGGGGTGAAAGCCCGCTCAATACCCTGCAAGGCCGCGAGCATGGCCTGTTGCCGCCGATGCTGCTGGCCACCGCGATTGCCGAGCTTGGCCTGCCGGCCGTCGACAGCTGGCGCGATCCGGCCAATCTCTCGCTGGATATCCCACTGTCACAGCTGATCGCCAGCAAGGGCTGGTCACCGCAGGCGTTGCAGTGGATGGATATCGGCAACAGCTTTTCTTCGCTGCACTCGATCAGCGCGCTCGATGCATTGCGCCGCGATGCGCTGCGTCGGTTCGGTTCCAAGGGTACCGGTTGGGTGCAGGGCGGCAGCCAGACGCTGCCGGAGGCGATGGCGGCATCGCTGTCGCAGCCACCGCTGCTCGATGCACAGGTCACCCGGGTCGAGTCTGTTCGCAGCGGCGTGGAAGTCCGCTGCGCCGATGGCCGTCGCTTCCGCGCCGCGCATCTGGTGCTGGCCCTGCCCAGCGGCCCGCTCAGCCGCATCGTCATTGACCCGGCGCCGCCGGTTGCACAGCAGCAAGTCTGGTCGGCACGTCGTTCCAACGCCGTCACCACCATCCACCTGCAGCCCACCCGCAGATTCTGGGAAGACGACGGCCTGCCGCTGTCGCTGTGGGGCGATGGCCCGCTGCAGCGCGTGTTTGCCGTGCCCGGCGCCGATGGCCAGATCAACCGCCTTATCGTCTGGCTCAACGGCGCCATGGCCCAGCAGGCCGACACGCTGGACCGCGAGGCTCGCTTTGCCTGGGTCATCAATGCGATGGAGCGTCTGCGGCCGACGTCCAAGGGCGCGCTGCTGCCGCTGGAGACCCGCAGCTGGGGTAATGATCCCTTGTCCGACGGCGCGTTCTCTGAGATTGCGCCGGGTCATTTCGCGCA
This sequence comes from Stenotrophomonas sp. STEN063, assembly GCF_056854515.1. Lineage (NCBI taxonomy): Bacteria > Pseudomonadati > Pseudomonadota > Gammaproteobacteria > Lysobacterales > Lysobacteraceae > Stenotrophomonas > Stenotrophomonas sp. STEN063. The sequence continues at coordinate 31,269 of NZ_JBXFWF010000047.1, read as the reverse complement.
GACCCTGCGCTGGGCCAACACCCCGTTCGGGCGCATCCACTTCGCCGGCGAGCAGACCGAACTGCAGGTTCCGGGTATGGAAGCGGCCGTTACATCGGGCGAGCGTGCAGCTGCAGCAATTCTTTCGGCCTGATTGAACTACCTTATCCCCTACCTTCCGGGCGCGGATGCGCCTTCCAGAGACAGTAATGAGCCTGAAGACACTGAACCCCTACGATTTGTTCGACGTGCGTTCGCTGCTGAGCGAGGAAGAACGCGCTGTACAGGATTCCGTTGCCCGTTTCACCGACGAGCGCGTGCTGCCCATCATCGGCGACTGCTTCGACCAGGGTCGGTTCCCGGCCGAGCTGATCGGCGAAATCGCCGACATGGGTCTGCTTGGCAGCTCGCTGCCGGAACAATACGGCGGCGCCGGCTTGAACAGCGTCAGCTACGGCCTGATCTGCCAGGAACTGGAGCGCGGTGATTCCGGCATCCGCAGCTTCGTCTCGGTGCAGAGCTCGCTGTGCATGTACCCCATCTACGCCTACGGTTCGGAAGAGCAGCGCATGCGCTGGCTGCCGGACATGTCGCGCGGCAAGGTGATCGGCTGCTTCGGCCTGACCGAAGCCCATGGCGGCTCCGATCCGGCCAGCATGAAGACCCGCGCAGTGAAGGACGGCGGCGACTGGGTGATCAACGGCTCCAAGATGTGGATCACCAATGGCTCGGTGGCCGACATCGCCATCGTGTGGGCCAATACCGACGAAGGCGTGCAGGGCTTCGTCATCGAGAAGGGCACGCCGGGCTTCACCGCCCAGGAGATCAAGCACAAGATGAGCCTGCGCGCCTCGGTGACCGGTGCGTTGTTCTTCGACAACGTGCGTGTGCCCGACGCCAACCGCCTGCCCAACGTGAAGGGTCTCAAGGGCCCGCTGGGCTGCCTCACCCAGGCCCGCTACGGCATCACCTGGGGCCCGTTGGGCGCGGCCATCGCCTGCCTGGACGAAGTGCTGGCCTATACCAAGGAACGCATCCTGTTCGGCCGCCCGGTGGCCGCCACCCAGAGCGCGCAGATCAAGATGGCCGACATGGCCCGCCGCATCACCGCCGGTCAGTTGCTGGTGCTGCAGCTCGGTCGCCTCAAGGACGCTGGGCAGATGCAGCCGCAGCAGGTCTCGCTGGCCAAGTGGAACAACTGCCGCCTGGCCATCGACATCGCCCGCGAATGCCGTGACCTGCTCGGCGGCGCCGGCATCACCACCGAGCACGGTGCGATCCGCCACGCGCTGAACCTGGAATCGGTGATCACGTACGAAGGCACCGAGACCGTGCACCAGCTGGTGATCGGCCGCGAGCTGACCGGCATCAACGCGTTCTGATGATGGACGGCCTGCACACGACAATGCAGGCCGTCTGCCTGCGGAGCATCCCGCAGGGCCCGCCACAGCTGCAGGACTTCGACCTGCAGCAGCTGCCGTTGCCGAGGCCAGGCGACGGCCAGCTGTCGGTGCAGGTGCAGTGGTTGTCGCTGGACCCGTTCCTGCGTGCGCAACTTGGTGGCCGCTATGCGGTGCCGTGCCCGCCGCTGGGCAGCATCGTGCCGGGCTATGGCATCGGCACGGTGATCGAGGATCGAAGCGGTCGCTTCCAGATGGGCGAGGTGGTCACTGGCATGACCGGTTGGGCCGAACAGGCCGTGCTGGATGCGAGTGCCACAACGCTGATCGATGCGGGCTTGGCGCCGCTCAGTACTGCCGTTGGCGTGCTGGGCATTCCCGGGCTCACCGCGTGGGCGGGTGTGCGCAGGATCCTGCAACCAAAGCCCGGACAAACCATTCTGGTCTCCACCGCCGCTGGTGCGGTTGGCAGTGTCGTCGGCCAGCTGTGCAAGGCCGCGGGTTGCCGCGTGGTCGGTATCGCCGGCAGCGCGCAGAAGTGCGCCATCGTCACCGATGATTTTGGCTTCGACGCCTGCGTCAGCTACCGCGATCCGGATTTCATCAATGCGCTGCGTGCAGCCTGCCCGGACCGTATCGACGGCTACTTCGACAATGTCGGCGGTGTGGTGCTGGAAGCGGCGTTGTCATTGCTGCGCCTGCATGCGCGCGTGGTGCTGTGTGGGCTCAGTGATCAGTACAACCGCGCGGAGCGCCCGGCCGGACCCAATCTCGGGCCGGTGATTGGTGCGCGCGCACGCCTTGAAGGCCTGGTGGTCTACGACCACCTGGCCGACTTCGCGCAATGCCGCAGCGAACTGGCGCAGATGATCGCCGCCGGCACGCTGCGCTACCGCGAACATATCCACGACGGGCTGGCCTCCGCGCCGGCCGGTTTCATCGGCCTGCTCAATGGCGAGAACCTGGGCAAGGCACTGGTACGGCTCTAAGGAACAGGCATGACCCAGATCCAGCGCCGCTTCGCTTCCGTCAATGGACGGCAGGTGCACTACCGTATTGCCGGCAGCGGCCCGGCGCTGTTGCTGATCCACCAATCGCCGCAGAACTCGCGGATGTGGGCAGCGATGCAGCAGCGCTACGCCGATCGCTATACGGTGATTGCGCCGGATACGCCTGGCTTCGGCTACTCCGATGCCCTGCCCGGCAATCCAATGACGATTGCCGAGTTCGGCGCGGCCACACTTGCGTTCGTCGACGCTATCGGCCTGCAGCGCTTCGCGGTGTTCGGCATGCATACCGGCGGGCTGATCGCGACCTGGCTGGCCTGGGCCAATCCCGAGCGCGTGGCAGCGCTGGTGGTCGATGGCTACGCGGCTTTCACCGCGCAGGAAAGCGCACTGTATGGCGATGCCTACCTGCCGCCGTTCGTGCCGCAGTGGGACGGCTCGCACCTGCGCTGGCTGTGGTCGCGCATGCGCGAGCAGAAGTATTACTTCCCGTGGTACGACGGCCGCGCCGACGCGGCGATGATGATTCCGCCACAGACCACTGAAAGCACCCGCGAAACGGTGATGGATGTGTTGGATGTAGGCGACACCTACCGCGCCGGTTATGCGGCGGCGTTCCGCCACAACGATCACTTCTGGCTGCAGCAGCTGCAGATGCCTTCGTGGCTGGTCTACCGCCACGGCGATCCGCTGTTGGCGCACCGACCGCGCCTGCACGGTCTGCCTGACAACGTCACCGTGGTTGAAGAGCCCGCCGGCATTCCGGCGATGCTCGACAGCATGGATGCGTGGTTGGCGCAGACCTTGGCGGCCGAGCCGGCCTTCGTTGCCGGCAGCGCGGGTGCAGCGGCGGACGACCGTTGGCAGCGACGCATCATCGCCACCGCCAGCGGTGACATGGCGGTCTGGGAGCGGGCAGGGCAGGGGGCCATGCGCCTGTTCCTGCATGCGCCCGGCACCCGCCCGCTGGTGCCGCAACAGCTTGATGACGATGACAGCGCGTGCCTGCTGCCGGACCTTCCCGGCCACGGTGCCTCCTGCGAAAGCGATGCCGGGCTGGATGCTGCCAGTGTGGTCGCTGCCTTGTTGGACGCAGTGCGCGGCAGCGCCGAGCTGCCGTTGCTGATCGAAGCGCATGGCGCTGCTGCTGGCTACGTTCCTGCGCTGGTGGATGCGCTGGGCGCGCGGGTCAGCGAAGTCGTGCTGCACTCGCCTTGGCTGCTCGATGCCGAGGAGCAGGCGCTGCTGTTGCAGGGCTTGCCCAGCACCGTCATCGACCGCGCCGGTGGCTATCTCTGCGATGCCTGGCAATGGGAGCGCGAGCGCCACTTGCTGTGGCCGTGGCTGGCGCCAAGTGCCGCTGCGCGCCGTCGTGTGGATGCGCCAGCGCCTGCACTGGTGCATGCCAACGTTGTTGAACTGCTGCGCCTGGGCAATCGCCTGCACGGCCTGCTGCGCGATGTCACCGCCCCGGATCTGGCAGCGCGCCTGCGTGCCTTGCCGGTGCCGCTGCGGGTGATCACCGATAGCGAATCCGATTACCAGGGGCGCGCCGCCGCCCTGTCCGCCTGAACCGAAGGACCCCCATGAGCAACGACACCGCCACCGCCGTCATCGCCACGCTGCAGTCCAGCTGGGGCGGCAGCATCGTCACCGATGCCAGCGAACTTGAGTATTTCGCCACCGATGTCTATTCACAGGGCAAGCCGCTGCTGGCGGTGTTGCGCCCGAACAATGCGCAACAACTGGCCGCTGCGGTCAAGCAACTCACCGAGGCCGGTGTTGCGGTGATCGCACGCGGTGGCGGCATGAGCTACACCAGCGGCTATACCGCCGCGCAGAGCCCAAGCGTGCTGGTGGATACCAGTTCGCTGGACAACATCGTCGAGATCAACCTGGAAGACGCCTACGTCGTGGTCGACGCCGGCGTCACCTGGCGGGCGCTGAAGGACGCGTTGGACGCCAAGGGCGTGCGCACCCCGTACTTCGGACCGATGTCCGGTTCACACGCCACGGTCGGCGGCGGCATGTCGCAGGGCGCGATCTTCCACGGCACCGCGCGCTATGGCTGTTCGGCTGATGTGGTGCTGGGCCTGCAGGTAGTCACCGCCAATGGCGACATCCTCACCACCGGCTCGGCGGCAGCCGCCAACACCGCGCCATTCTTTCGCTGGTACGGCCCGGACCTGACCGGCCTGTTTCTCGGCGATTGCGGTCTACTCGGTATCAAGACCCGCATCGTGCTCAAGCTGATCCCCAAGCACGCGTATATCGACTACCTGTCCTGGCAGTTCCCGACCGCCGATGGCCTGTTTGCCGCACTTGGCGTGCTCGCACGGCATGGACTCGCCAGCGAAACGGCGGCCTTCGATCCGGCCCTGACCCGCGTGCGCATGCGCCGCGCCGGGCTGTCCAGCGACGTCAAGGCGCTGGGCAATGTGATCAGGAAGGGCGGCCTGATCTCCGGCCTGAAGCTGGCGGTCAAGGGCCGCGATATCGTCGACCAGGAGCAGTTCTCGCTGCATATCACCCTGGAGGGCGACAGCGCTGCCGAGGTGGCCGATCGCGTCACTCGCGCGAGCAAGCTGGTGGGTGAGTTTGGTGAAAGCATTGAACCCTCCATTCCCAAGATGATGGCCGCAAATCCATTTGCCGCCTGGAACTCGATGCTCGGCCCGCAGGGCGAGCGCTGGGCGCCGGTGCATGCGCTGGTGCCGCATTCCAAGGCCACCAGCATGTTCAATGCACTCCAGGAACTGTTCGCGCGCGAGCAGGAAACGATGGACAGGCATGGCATCTTCATTGGCACCTTGCTGTCCAGCGTGGGCGCGCAGACGGTGGTGATCGAGCCCTGCATCTATTGGCCGGACAGCCACAACGCCTTCCACCAGCGCACCGTCGATGCCGATCACCGCGAGCGCATCGGTTGCCCGGGTGAACACCTGGAAGCACGCGCCGCGGCTGATGTGCTCAAGCGGCAGATCGCCGACACCATGCGCGCACATGGCGCGGCCAACCTGCAGCTGGGCAAGTTCTACGACTACCGCGCCGGCCGCGACCCGGCCGCGCTGGCGGTGCTGGACGCGGTCAAGGCCCAGCTCGATCCCAAGGGCCTGATGAACCCCGGCGTGCTGAGCCGCTAAGGCGAGGCGTTAGCCCCTCTCCCTGCGGGAGAGGGGTTGGGGAGAGGGTAGGCGCAGCCCGTTGGGCAAACCGCCTTCATCCCAAGTTACCCCCGGTCAACGGCCAGGCCCAACGCCTGGCCGTTCGCGTTCGTGCCATCAGAACCATTCACTCTGAACCCGTGGGTGCTGCCATCGCTGGCCGGTTTCCGTACCATCGGCAACAATATGCCGGCCTGATCCCACCCGGACGGCCCACGTTCGATGCAGATCGAGCCGCCACCCGCAGCCACCGAGACACCGTGAAAACACCCCAACAATTGCAGGTACTGATAGACGACGGCGTCATCGACGAGGTCCTGCGCCCGCTCAAGAGCGGCAAGGAAGCAGCGGTTTACGTGGTTCGCAGCGGCGACGAGATCCGCTGTGCCAAGGTCTACAAGGACATGGCGCAGCGCAGCTTCCAGCAGCGCGTGCAGTACCAGGAAGGCCGCAAGGTGCGCGGCAGCCGTGAGGCCCGCGCCATCGGCAAGGCCAGCAACTACGGCCGCAAGCAGGCCGAAGCGGCCTGGAAGAACACCGAGGTCGACGCGCTGTACCAGCTGCGCGACGCCGGCGTGCGCGTGCCGGAGCCGTTCGGTTATTTCCACGGCGTGCTGGTGATGGAGCTGGTGACCGACGCCGAGGGCTTCAGTGCCGCGCGTCTGGGCGAGGTGGAACTCAGCGCCGGGCAGGCGCGCGAGTTCCACGCCGTATTGGTCCAGCAGGTCAAGCTGATGCTGTGCTGTGGCCTGATCCACGGCGATCTGTCGCCGTACAACGTGCTGGTCGGGCCGGATGGCCCGGTGGTGATCGATTTCCCGCAGGTGGTCAGCGCCGGCGGCAACAACGCCGCCCGCACCATGCTGCTGCGTGACGTCAACAACCTCACCGCCAACCTCGGCCGCTGGGCACCGGAGCTGCTGGAGACCTGGTACGGCGAGGAAATGTGGGAGTTGTTCCAGGCCGGCGATCTGCTGCCGGATACCGTGTTGACCGGCGAGTTCACTCCGGACGAGCGCGCGGTGGATCTGGACAGCGTGCGTCACGCCATCAACGACGCCCGCGAAGAAGCGCTGATCCGCCAGCAAGGCCGCGAAGCCGCCGCCGAAGAAGACTACTGAGGGTAGTGCCGAGCCATGCTCGGCAGAGGCTTCACGAATGTAGTGCCGAGCCATGCTCGGCAGAGGCTTTCCCAGCGATCCATAAGCTTTGCAGGAGCGGCGTAAGCCGCGAAGCCCTCAACGCTCGAAAGGCCGCAGCCAACCCCTCCCCAACCCTCCCCTTTGCTGCGCAAAAGGGAGGGAGCAGCAGCGGTAGTGCCGAGCCATGCTCGGCAGAGGCTTTCCCAGTCATCCATCAGCTTTGTAGGAGCGGCGTAAGCCGCGAAGCCAGCAACGCTGGAAAGGCCGCGGAGCCAACCCCTCCCCAACCCTCCCCTTTGCTGCGCAAAAGGGAAGGAGCAGCAGCGGTAGTGCCGAGCCATGCTCGGCAGAGGCTTGTCCAATGTAGTGCCGAGCCATGCTCGGCAGCGGCTTCCCCAGGCATCCATCAGCTTTGTAGGAGCGGCGTAAGCCGCGAAGCCAGCAACGCTGGAAAGGCCGCGGAGCCAACCCTTCCCCAACCTCCCCTTTGCCGCGCAAAAGGGAGGGAGTAATGCGGTAGTGCCGAGCAATGCTCGGCAGAGGCTTTACCGGCAAGGCATCTGCCGAGCATGGCTCGGCACTACAGAACCGTGCAGGCCTCACTCATCGCCCAGCGATGATTCCTCGCGCGGATCGGCCAGCAGGAAAGCATCATCGCCCGCAGCGGAAGTCACCCGCGCAGTGCCGCCATTGCGCAGCTCCCAATGCCAGGTCTCGTACGCGGTGGTGAGGGTGCCGCGCACATAGCAGGGCCCATGCAGGAAGAAGTCGTGTTGCTGGCGCGGGGTGATCAGCACGGCTTGGCGGAAGAACGCACGCACCTGCCGGGGATCCGGTTTGAATCCATGACACAGCAGCGCGTCGCGCTCGTTGTCCACGCCACTCTCGGTGACCGTGATGTTGGAGAGCGTGCCCAGTGGACCGGGCTGTGTGGCACATGCGCCCAGCAGCAATATGCCTGCCAACAATAGGCCGCGGCAGGTGCGCTGCCCTGTGTTCGTCGTCGGTAGCAAAGTGTGGCTGATTCCATTCGTCACGGTGGTGTGTTCCTTTGTTGGGCAGTGCTCGCGCACGGCGCGAAGTCATGCCTGCCGTTGCCTGGTTGTCGAGCGATTGGCAGGTGTTTCAGGGTTCGTTCCCCTCCTGCAGCTGGTAGTGTCCCGGTGCCCCAAGCACCACATTGAACACGCGCGACTCGTGCGAATAGGCATGGACCAGATGCAGCTGCAACGAGGCATCGTGCAGAGCCACGGTGCCGCTGCGGTTGGGGCACGACCAGAAGCCGTCCGATGCTTCCGCCAACGGCAGTTTTTCAACGGTAGCGAAAGGCTTTGCAGGAGCAGCTGCGCTCAGCCATTCAATCCAGACACGGCAGGAAACGTGCTCGAAGCCAACATTCTCCAGGCGCACCCGATAGATCCCCTGCTGTTGCCCTGACTGCCAATGGCCGGCGGTGACGATGGCCAATGTGGCTGCTTCATCCTGGGTATCCGCCGCCGCAGCCGGTGCAACGGCAAGCAGCAACCACAGCAGCATGGAATGACTATTCATGTCAGGGATCGTCCTTGGGAATCGAATGCGTGCTTCAGGTTGGCGTGTACACGCCCACGAGCCGATGATAGCGAATCACGGACTGGAATCCGGTTGCCAGCGGGTGGTGGCATGGACGAAGCCATGGCAGCGGTAGTTCGGCCCTTCGCAGGAGATCTGCGCGGTGACCCGTGTTGCGTCCTTGGCGAAGGTATAGCAGGCCACGGAAACTTCTCCGTTCACGCTCAAGATGGGCGCTGCAGATGGGCCGTAACGAAGCGAGAGCGCCTTCTCCAGTTGCTCACGGCAGGGATCAAAGTCCAGTTCCGAGCTGAAAACCAGCTGTTCCAGGATGTGGTTTGGCGCTTCCGAACATGCCTGCACCAGTTCCGTCTCCATATCGAATTCCCGGCCCAGCGCGAAACCGTTGAGTAGAGGCATGTGGAGTCGAAGACCTGCAGTTCAAAGAGGGCAGGCCGAGTGTATTGGGCGAGGCCCAACTGCGAAAGCGCGCCAGATGGCAGCATGTAGTGCCGAGCCACGCTCGGCAAGGGGCTTTCCAGGCAATCCACCCGTAGTGTGCAGGAGCGGCGTAGGCAACGAAGCCGGTGGAAAGGAACACCATTCGCTACAGCCGACTGATCATCTTCAACCGCACCTGCGCCGAAGCAACATCGTGTCGCTGCGCCGCCGTCGCACACAGATGATCCAGCAGCAGCTGCGGCTGCAACAGCATCGGATCTGCATCCTGCAGATGCACGGCCAGATGCCCCCACCAGAACGGGTGGCCATCCAGATAGACCTCATAGCCAACGATGTAGCGATGCGCATCCATCTCAGGTGCCTACATGCACGCGGTCGCCGACATCGCTGCAGCACAGGTGTTCAAGTGCCAGTTCCATGGCCAGTACATAGCTTTGCGCACAGTAGCCCTGGGCGATGCCAAGACGATGGCCAAGATGCTCCGGCAGGCAGGACTGCGGCGCGCCGCTGGTATCCTCGTGAACTTCCACGTAGGCGTTGCGTAGGCGAGGCAGCAGTCGCTGCAAGCGCTGGCTGTGCACGCAGGCCGCTGGTGCAAGCAGGATCACGTCGTCCTGGTTGTGGTCGGCAGCGCATAGCGCGTCCAACAGCTCCTGCTCGGAATGGCAGTTGCGTTGCGCGACGCTGATGCCGACATCGAGTGCGCGATGCACCAATGCATTCATGACTTGACGTGGCAGCGGCACGGCAGCTTGCAGCAGTGCATCACAGGCATCGGGCCCACGTACGATGAAGATCGCCATGGCTCAGCCACCTTCTCCATTGCTCAGCAGGCGTGTGGCAATGGCCAGCGACAGATGTCGCGCCTCATCGGTACCAGTGCTGCAGACCACCACCGCAGTTGCAGCGTGGTGCGGATGCAGATGGGTCTCCAGCGTATCGGCATCATCGCTGGCGATTTCGATGTACGGTGCCGACAGGGCGTCCAGGGCGTTGCATACGCTGCGGCCGTGCAGCGTCCATTGCGCCGCGTCGGCTGCGCTGTTCTCGATCAGCACCCAGCTCGGCGCATGCTGCCGTGCGTGCTGCAGGCATTGGGCCAAAGCGGGCAATGAGGCGCAGTACAGGCATTGCAGCGGCTGCCCTGCGAGCTGTGCAGGCAGGAAGGATGCATCCGGCATTGGCTTCTGGGTGTGCCGGATCAGTAAAACGCTCATGTAGCACCATGTTCAAGCGCCGTGCGGCGCGGTGGTGCCACGATGCGCTGCAGCCGCGTCAAATCGCGATGGTGGCTGGGCGTGGCGGCGTAAAGTCTGCGTAGCAAGTGCGTGGACCGGGCGCCGGCACCACGGGGAACTTCGGCCGCCTTGGACGGTCAATTCGGCTTGACCCCGGAGTTGGTGATCAGCCATGAATGAGACTGCGTCCCTTGCATCGCCCCATCCCGTGCTGGCCTGGCTGCGACGCGAAGCCTTCCCTCTGGCGGTGATGTTGCTGCTGTTGTTTGCCGCCCGCGACAGCCTGGCCAACCACTACCAGGTGCCCAGTGGCTCGATGCAGCCGACCCTGCAACCCGGTGATCGGGTGGTGGTGGATATGCGCGCTTACGGCCTGCGCATTCCTTTCACGGATGTACAGCTGTTGGCGGGGCAGGCACCGCGGCGCGGTGACGTGGCGGTGTTCGATTCGCCGGCCGATGGCACGCGCCTGATCAAACGCGTGGTTGCCGTGGCTGGAGACCGTGTGCAGCTGCACGACGGCTATCTGTCCATCAATGAGCAGCCGCTGCGTCAGGATGTGGCGCAGGAGTTGTTCGGCAACAAGCAGGTGCAGCTGGACTTGCGTGATGGCGGTGGCCCGGACATCAATGGCATCACCATTCCGGCTGGCAAGCTGCTGGTGGTGGGGGACCATCGCGGCGATAGTTTTGATGGGCGATTCTTTGGATTGGTGGATGCCGATACGGTTTATGGCAAGGCGGTGGCCGTGTATTGGCGACGCGGTGATGGGCCGGAGTGGCGGCGTTTGTAAGTGGCGATGGCGATGAAGAAGCCGGCACGGAGACGTGCCGTTTTTTTTGCCTTCGCTTTTGTCTTTTTTGTGGGAGCGGCGTCAGCCGCGAAGCTGACAGCAATACAGCCTTCCTTCTGTCTGCCATTGCATCCATGCAGTTCGCCGGCACCACTGGTTTCGCGGCTGACGCCGCTCCCACAAAATCCTTATTTAATTGGTAATACCAATAGTCCTAACTAACCCTATGGTCTAATAGGATCTTCGCGAAAACGGCGATTCAATCGCGGTTCGTTGGTCAGGCAGATTGAATATTGGTAATACCAATATTCGCGACCGCCGCCATGCCACCTGCGGGTGGGCCGCCTTTCGCCTTTGACGAGAACCTGCATGCAGCCCTGGGAACAACTGTACGACCCCGCTGGCAACCTCTGGCTGTCCAGCCTGATCGCGCTGTTGCCGATCGCTTTCTTCTTCGTTGCCTTGGCCGTGCTGCGCATGAAGGGCTGGCTGGCCGGCACCATCACCGTCGCCATCGCGCTGGCCGTTGCATTGCTGTTCTATCGCATGCCGGTGTCGCAGGCCTTGGGTGCAGCCGGTTTCGGCTTCCTGTACGGGCTGTGGCCGATTGCCTGGATCATCATCGGCGCGGTGTTCCTGTACAAGGTGTCGGTCAAGACCGGCCAGTTCGCGATCATCCGCGCGTCGATCCTGTCGGTGACCGAAGACCAGCGTCTGCAGATGCTGATGGTCGGCTTCGCCTTCGGCGCCTTCCTCGAAGGTGCCGCAGGTTTTGGCGCACCGGTGGCGATCACCGCCGCGTTGCTGGTCGGGCTGGGCTTCAAGCCGCTGTATGCCGCCGGCCTGTGTCTTATCGTCAACACCGCGCCGGTGGCCTTCGGCGCGATGGGCATTCCGATCATCGTCGCCGGCCAGGTCACCGGTCTGGATGCGTTCGAGATCGGGCAGATGGCCGGCCGCCAGCTGCCGTTCCTGACCATCATCGTGCTGTTCTGGATCATGGCCATCATGGATGGCTGGCGCGGCATCAAGGAAACCTGGCCGGCGGTGCTGGTTGCCGGTGGTTCCTTCGCCATCGCGCAGTACCTGACCTCCAATTTCATCGGCCCTGAACTGCCGGATATCACTGCCTCGCTGGCATCGCTGGTGTGCCTGACGCTGTTCCTGCGTCGCTGGCAACCCAAGCGCATCTTCCGCTTTGAAACCGAAGCCAATGCTGACGTTGCCGCGCAGGCATCGGCCGCACCGCGTTACAGTGCCGGCCAGATCGCCAAGGCGTGGTCGCCGTTCCTGATCCTCACCGCGATGGTCACGCTGTGGAGCATCAAGCCGTTCAAGGCATTGTTCGCCACCGGTGGCCCGCTGGAGAGCTGGGTGCTGAAGCTGCCGGTACCGGGCCTGGACCAGCTGGTGCAGAAGATGCCGCCGATCGTGAACGCGCCCACCGCCTACGAGGCCGTGTACAAGTTTGATGCCATCTCGGCCACCGGCACCGCGATCATGCTGGCGGCGGTGATTGCGATCATCTACCTGCGCATGCCGGTACGTGCGGCGGTGCGCACCTTTGGTGAGACCGTCAATGAACTGAAGATGCCGATCTACTCGATCGGCATGGTGCTGGCCTTCGCCTTCATCGCCAATTACTCCGGCTTGTCGGCAACATTGGCCTTGGCGCTTGCGCATACCGGCAAGGCCTTCACCTTCTTCTCGCCGTTCCTGGGCTGGCTGGGCGTGTTCCTGACCGGTTCGGATACCTCGTCCAATGCCTTGTTCTCGGCCTTGCAGGCGACCACCGCGCAGCAGATCGGTGTGTCCGAGGTGTTGCTGGTTGCGGCCAATACCACCGGCGGCGTCACCGGCAAGATGATCTCGCCGCAGTCCATCGCCATCGCCTGTGCGGCGGTGGGCCTGGCCGGCAAGGAATCTGACCTGTTCCGCTTCACCGTCAAGCACAGCCTGATCTTCACGGTAATGGTCGGCCTGATCACCACCGCGCAGGCCTATTGGCTGACCTGGATGATTCCCTGAGCCATGGCCGCGCGCATCCGCCAACGCAGTGCAGCTTCGGGCCACAATGTCGGCATGAGTACGCAACGTATTTCCGACAAGGTGGCCGCGCAGCTGCGCGTGCTGGTGGACGAACAACAACTGCAGCCGGGTGACCGGCTGCCTTCCGAGCGCGCACTGGCGGTGCAGCTCGGGGTCTCGCGCACGGCGCTGCGCGAGGCGATTGCCCAGCTTGGCAGCCAGGGCCTGCTGGTGGCGCGGGTTGGCGGCGGCACCTATGTGGCCGAGCCGGCTGCACGTGCGCGGCAGGCCTTGGATGAGCCGCTGGTGCCGTATCTACCGCTGTTCCAGGGCGATCCGGAATACCGTTTCGACGTGCTGGAAATCCGTCACGCGCTGGAAGGCGCAACCGCCTGGCATGCCGCGTTGCGGGCTACCGATGGCGACCGCGCACGCATCGCGCAGGCCTTCCAGACCATGATGGACGCGCATGGCAAGGACGATCCGGCCGGCGAAGCGCGCGCCGACGCCGCCTTCCATCTGTCCATCGCCGAGGCCTCGCACAATCTGGTGCTGCTGCAGGTGATGCGCGGCCTGTTCGAGCTGCTGCAGACCAATATCTCGCAGAGCCGCGAAAAGCTTTACACCGCATCGACGACTTTCTCACCTTTGTCGGACCAGCACCGCGAAATGATGGATGCGGTACTGGCCGGCGACCCCGAGCGTGCGCGTGCCGCAGCGCATACCCATCTTGAGTTCGTGCACACCACCCTGCGCACGCTCGATGAAGACGAGGCACGGCGCGCCCGCGCCTCGCGGCTTCCTTCCCCCCACGGTTGACCCATGATCATCTCCGCCTCCACCGATTACCGTGCGGCCGCGCAGCGTCGTCTGCCGCCGTTCCTGTTCCACTACATCGATGGCGGCGCGTATGCCGAACACACGCTCAAACGTAATGTTTCCGATCTGTCCGACATCGCGCTGCGCCAGCGCATCCTGCGCGACATGTCCGAGCTCAGCCTGGAAACCGAGCTGTTCGGCGAGAAGCTGGCAATGCCGGTTGCGCTGGCACCGGTTGGCCTGACCGGCATGTATGCGCGCCGCGGCGAAGTGCAGGCGGCGCGTGCGGCGGACAGCCGCGGTATTCCGTTCACGCTGTCGACGGTGTCGGTGTGCCCGATCGAGGAAGTGGCACCTGCGATCAAACGACCGATGTGGTTCCAACTGTATGTACTGCGCGACCGCGGCTTCATGCGCAACGCGCTGGAGCGCGCGCAGGCTGCCGGCGTCACCACCCTGGTGTTCACCGTCGACATGCCGGTGCCGGGCGCGCGCTACCGCGATGCGCATTCGGGCATGAGTGGCCCGAATGCCGGCATGCGCCGCATCGGTCAGGCGATGACCCATCCGCGCTGGGCCTGGGACGTGGGCCTGTTCGGCCGTCCGCATGATCTTGGCAACATCTCCGCCTATCGCGGCAGCCCGACCGGGCTGGAGGATTACATCGGTTGGCTGGGCAACAACTTCGACCCGTCGATCTCGTGGAAGGACCTGGAATGGATCCGCGAGTTCTGGAAAGGCCCGATGGTGATCAAGGGCATTCTCGATCCGGATGATGCCCGCGATGCGGTGCGTTTTGGCGCCGACGGCATCGTGGTTTCCAATCACGGCGGCCGCCAGCTGGATGGCGTGCTGTCCACGGCGCGTGCGCTGCCAGCGATTGCCGATGCGGTGCAGGGCGATCTGAAGATCCTCGCCGACTCCGGCATCCGCACCGGCCTGGACGTGGTGCGCATGCTCGCGCTCGGCGCGGACAGCGTGCTGCTCGGTCGTGCCTTCGTCTACGCGCTTGCCGCACAGGGCGAGGCTGGCGTGGCCAATCTGCTGGACCTGATCGCCAAGGAAATGCGCGTGGCGATGACGCTGACCGGCGCACGCCGCATTGCCGATATCAGCCGCGACTCGCTGGTCAACTTGGCATGAGTGCGAACGAGGCACTGTTGGCGCAGCTGCGCGCAGCCGTTGGTGATGCCCATGTACTGACCGGTGACAAGGCCACGCGCCGCTTCCGCAAGGGCTACCGTTTCGGCGATGGCGCCGTGCTGGCGGTGGTGCGGCCGGGAAGCTTGCTGGAGATGTGGCGCGCCTTGCAGGCAGCGGTGCAGGGCGGGGCGGCGATCATCCTGCAGGCAGCCAATACCGGTTTGACCGGTGGCTCGACGCCGGATGGCAACGATTATGGTCGGCCGATCGTATTGATCAGCACGCTTCGGCTGACCGGCGTGCAACTGCTCGATGAAGGGCGGCAGGTGCTGTGCCTGCCCGGCGCAACCTTGGACCGACTCGAACAGACCTTGGCGCCGCTTGGGCGCGAGCCGCATTCGGTGATCGGTTCCTCGTGCATCGGTGCCTCGGTGCTGGGCGGTGTCTGCAACAACTCCGGTGGCTCGCTGGTGCGGCGTGGTCCGGCCTACACCGAGATGGCGCTGTACGCGCAGGTGGATGGTGAAGGCCGCTTGCAGCTGGTGAACCATCTTGGCATTGCCCTCGGCGACACGCCGGAAGAAATCCTGCAGCGCCTGCAGGCCGGCGACTACCAGCCCGCCGATGTGCGCGTTGATGGTGAGCGCGCCGGTTCAGATCCGCGCTATGCCGAGCAGGTACGGCAGGTGGATGCGGCAACGCCCGCGCGCTTCAACGCCGACCCCAGTCGTCATTACGAAGCCGCAGGTTCGGCCGGCAAGCTGGCCGTATTCGCGGTGCGCCTGGACACCTTCGCCAAGGAAGCGGCCGAGGTGTTCTATATCGGCAGCAACAGCACCGAAAGCCTCACCGCGATCCGTCGCCAGCTGTTGACCGGCTTCGAGCGCTTGCCGATCTCCGGCGAATACATCCATCGCGTCGCCTATGACATCGGTGAGCGTTACGGCAAGGACACTTTCCTGCTGATCGACAAGCTGGGCACGGCACGGGTACCGGCCGCATTCGCCTTGAAGAGCTGGGTTGATGGCTGGTTCGAGCGACTGGGCCTGCGTGGCGTGACCGATCACGCGATGCAGCTGCTGACCGGACTGTTGCCCTCGCATCTTCCCAGGCGCATGGGTGAGTTCCGCCAGCGCTATGAACACCATTTGCTGGTCAAGGTTTCTGCACAGGATGCGGCAGCGACCGAGCAGTGGTTGCGCGGCTTCTTCGCCGGGCATGAGGGTGACTACTTCCACTGCACGCCGGACGAAGGTCGCAAGGCCTTCCTGCACCGGTTCGCAGTGGCTGGCGCGGCGGTACGTTACCGCGAAGTGCATCGTGCGCAGGTACAGGACATCGTCGCACTGGATATCGCCCTGCGCCGCGACGACCGCGCGTGGTTCGAGCAACTGCCGGCCGAGTTGGATGCGCGCTTGCTGCACAAACTCTATTACGGTCACTTCCTGTGCCATGTATTCCACCAGGACTACATCGCCCGCAAGGGTGAAGATCCGATGGCGATCGAACACGCCATGTGGAAGCTGCTGGACGAACGCGGTGCCGAGTACCCGGCCGAGCACAACGTCGGTCACCTGTATCCGGCCAAGCCGGCGCTGGTGCAGTTCTACCAGCAGCTGGACCCAAGCAATACCTTCAACCCGGGCATCGGCCAGACCAGCAAGCAGCCGGGCTGGAAGGGCTGCGATTGCTGAGGCGCGAAGCGCTTTGCTAAAGCCCCTCTCCCGCTTGCGGGAGAGGGGTTGGGGTGAGGGGAAGCTTCTAGCTGGAAAACTATGATCAATAGCTATAACCAAAAGCGGAAAGCTAAAAGCTAAAAGCTAAAAGCTAAAAGTTAAAGGCTAAAGGCTAAAGGCTAAAGGCTCCCCTCATCCGCCCCTTCGGGGCACCTTCTCCCGCAAGCGGGAGAAGGGGTTGGTTTCGCTGCCTGTTTTCCGCAGATTAGCCGCCACGTTCGCTGAATTAATATGCCATAAGTATCAATCCGTACACGACAGGTTATGGATCGACTCGATCCACAGGTTCATGCTTCCGGCACTCCCAATAAGCCGGCCTGCCGTTACAGGCCAAGATGCAATGCAACCCGAACCCGGCAACACCGCAAGCTGCAACGAATCATTGGCGCCAATTACCCCGCCGAACACGGCAACCGAATACCCCCACATCCACCAAGGCACGCCTGAGTTCCGGCGCGCGGTGCTGGCCTTGTTCATGGCCGGCTTCGCTACTTTTGGCGTGCTGTACTGCGTGCAGCCGCTGCTGCCGGGCTTCAGCAGCTACTTCGGCATCAGTGCTGGGAACAGCGCCTTGGCCTTGTCGGCAAGCACGGGCGTGTTGGCGGTGGCGATGCTGGTGGCGGGCATGGTCTCCGACCGCATCGGCAGGCGCCCGGTGATGGTGGCGTCGCTGCTCACTTCTGCGTTGCTCACCCTGGCTACCGCACTGACCGATGACTGGAACACCCTGCTGCTGCTGCGCACCCTGCTTGGCCTGAGCCTGAGTGGCGTGCCTGCCGTGGCCATGACCTGGCTGGTCGAGGAAATGGACGGTCGCTCGCTGGGTCTGGCGATGGGCCTGTATATCGGCGGCAACGCGGTGGGTGGCATGAGCGGACGCTTGATTGCTGGCGTTGTGGCTGACTGTTGGGGTTGGCGCGCCGGTATCGCCGCAGTTGGCGTGATTGCGTTGTTGGCGAGCGTGGCGTTGTGGACGCAGCTGCCGGCGTCGCGCCACTTCCGCGCCAAGCGTGCCGAGCCGATGCAGCTGCCGGCGCGCTTTGCCGGGCTGTTCCGCGATGCAGCGTTGCCGTGGTTGTTTGCCTGCGGCTTCCTGCTGCTGGGCGTGTTCGTGACCTTGTACAACTTCCTTGGCTATCACCTGCTGGCGCCGCCGTATGGCTTGAGCCAGACCGTGGTCGGGCTGATCTTCACCGTGTATCTGGTGGGCAGCGTCAGTTCGGCGTGGATGGGGCAGCTTGCCAATCGCCTGGGACGAGGACCGGTGCTGGCCCTTTCATTCGGCTTGGTGCTGGTGGGCATCGTGCTGCTGGCGATGCCGTGGTTGCCTGCGATGGCCATGGGTATCGCGCTGGCGACGTTCGGGTTCTTTGGTGGCCATTCGGTGGCCAGCAGCTGGGTGGGTGTGCGCGCAGGTGCACTGCGTGCTGAAGCGTCGGCCTTGTATCTGTTTTCATACTACCTGGGCTCCAGCGTATTGGGCGCCGTGGGTGGTGTGTTCTATACGCACTGGAGTTGGGCCGGTGTCTGCGTTTTCTGCTTGATGCTGACGTTGGCGGGTGTCGGTGCGGCCTGGCGGTTGTGGCGTCGGCTGGAAGGGGAGGCTGGTTTGGTTTTGGTTGAGGCGAAGGGCTGAGAGCTAGCAGCTAGAAGCAAAAAGCAAAAAGCAAAAAGCAAAAAGCACCCCTCCCCAACCCTCCCCTTGCCTGCGGCAAAGGGAGGGAGCCGAGCTTCGCCCCCTCCTTTGCGCGTAGCGCAGGGGAGGGTTTGGGAGGGGTGTTTTTGCTGTTGCTCTTTGCTCCGGCTTTCTTCAACTTGCCACTTCCCGCTTCAACAACGCAATGAACTGCCGCAACAACGGCGTCACCGCTTCACGTCGCCATGCCAACTGGATCTCGGATGCCGCGCCTCGATCGGCCAGTTCCACAAAGCACGCGCCCTCCACCTGGATGTGGCCGCAGGAGGAGGGCAGTACGCATACACCAAGCCCGGCAGCGACCAGGCTGATCAAGGTCGATGACTCACCGGCTTCCTGCACGATGCGCGGGCTGAAGCCGGCATTGCGGCACAGGGTGATCACATGGTCGTGGATGCCTGCACCCGAATCGCGTGAGAAGCCGACAAACGGGTCGAGTGCGAATTGCTTCAACGACAAACGTACCGTTGCCGGGTCCTTGCCGCGCAGCGCCGGGTGGCTTGCATGCACGACCAGTGCCAAGGGATCGTCGAACAGGTGCTGTGCAACCAGTTCGTCCGGCAGCACGCGCTTGCGGATGATGCCCACGTCCAGTTCGTCCGCGAGCAAGGCATCGATCTGGCGCAGGCTGTTCATTTCGCGCAGCTGCATCTGCACCTGTGGGTGCTGCTGCCGGTAAGCGTAGATCGCGCGCGGGATCTGCGGTGACAGCGGTGTCGCACGGGTCAGGCCGATGTGCAGCTCGCCGCTTTCGCCGCGTTGTGCGCGCTGCACACTGTCGACTGCCTTGTCCATGCGTTGCAGGATGTCGCGGGCTTGTTCCAGCAGTACTTCGCCTGCGGGCGTGAGCTGCACGCGGCGGTGGCTGCGCACGAACAACTGTGCATCAAGCAGGGTTTCCAGTTGCCGGATCTGTTGGCTGAGCGGCGGTTGCGACATGCCCAGGCGCTCGGCGGCACGGCCGAAGTGCAAGGTATCGGCGACGGCCAGGAAATAGCGCAGGTGGCGGAGTTCCAGGGACATTGGAGCAGTCTAGGCTGCGAAGGCATTGGCGACCAACTATGCACGCGTCATCTCCGCACAGGCGGGGATCGCTCTTTGCTGGCTGTGTGAGACCAGGGCAAGGGCAGAGGAAAGAACGATGACCCAACATACGTTGGTTGAAAGCCCCGCCTGCGCGGGAATGACGGCATCAAAGGCAAAGGCAAAAAAACCAAAAAAACAAAAGCCCCAAAAAAAAACAAAAGCCAAAAAACCTACCGCTCCGAATGCCCGGTGTCGTCGTACTGCCGCGGTGCAAACAGATCCGGCTGGATCAACTCCACAAACGCCCTGGCCTGCGGCGACAGCACCTTGCCCCGTCGCACCACCACGCCATAGCTGCGCGAGGGGAAGTACTCACTCATCGCCCGCGTCGCCAGCTTGTCGCGGTCGCTGTCGTTCAGGCACAGGGCAGTGACGATGCTGATGCCCATGCCCATTGCCACGTACTGCTTGATCACCTCCCAGCCGCCCACTTCCAGCGCCACCGTGTAAGGCACGCGGTGCTGCTGGAACACCAGGTCGACCAGTCGCCAGGTGATCTGCCGGCGCGGCGGCAGGATCAGCGGCCACGGCGACAGGTCTTCCAGCGTCAGGTTCTTTTTCTTCGCCAGCGGGTGGTCGGGCGGGGTGATCAGCACCTGCTCGAAACGGTAGACCGGGGCGTAGCTGAGGTCGGCCGGCACATCCATCATCGAGCCGATGGCCAGGTCGGCGGCGTCGCTGCGTAGCAGGTCGGTGCCGTCGGCACTGATTGCGTTGTGCAGGGTCAGGCGCACATCCGGGTGCTGCTGGCGAAAGTTTTCGACGATTTTCGGCAGGAGATACAGGATGGTCGACGAATTTGCGGCGATATTCAGCTCGCCCGCATCCAACCCGCTGACCTTCTCGCGGAAACGCGGCAGCAGCCCGTCCAGGCTTTCCACCAGCGGCTGCGCCATGTCGTACAGCAGCTGGCCCTCGCGGGTAGGCACCAGCCGACGCCCGCTGCGCTCGAACAGCACGACTCCCAACTCCCGTTCCAGCGCCTGCAGCTGCAGGCTCACCGCCGGTTGGCTGACAAAAAGCGCTTCCGAAGCACGCGAAACCGAGCCCAGGCGCACCGTCTGCAGGAACGCCCGCAGCGGCTTGAGCCGATCAGACTTGTAGGAAAAACGCGGGGTTACGGGTGGCTTGGTGGGCATCTTGAAGCCAGTATTAGCACAACTTATAGATAACATTGCAAAAACTGTTTTGTTAAATACCTGCCTGCGGCGGCACGTTGGAGTCCCCGACATACGCAGGAACCTCCGATGTCCGCCGTCGCCCACGCAGTCGTTGCCCAGCAGTCCGCCCCCCGCCCGACCCCGGGCATCACCCTGACCACCCAGCTGGCCGGCCAGTCCGCGCTGCTGCCGGCCGGCGTGTTGGGTCTGCTCGTATCGCTGCACCGTGCGGTCGAGCCGGGCCGGCAGGCACGGCTGGCCGCCCGCCGCGAGCGCCAGGCCTTCTTCGACCAGGGCGGCCTGCCGGATTTCCGCAGCGACACCCGTGCCATCCGCGAGGAAGACTGGAGCGTGGCGCCGATCCCGGCGGCACTGCAGGACCGTCGTGTCGAGATCACCGGCCCGACCGACCCGAAGATGGTCATCAACGCGCTGAACTCCGGCGCCAAGGTGTTCATGGCCGACTTCGAGGATTCGACCTCGCCGACCTGGCGCAATGTGCTGGCCGGCCAGCAGACGATGAAGGCGGCGGTGCGCGGCGATCTGGACTTCACCGCGCCGGCCACCGCCAAGGGCCCGGGCAAGCACTACACGCTGCGTCCGTTCGACGAGCAGGCGGTGCTGATCGTGCGCCCGCGCGGCTGGCACCTGGACGAGAAGCACGTGCTGATCGACGGCCAGCCGATTGCCGGCGGTCTGTTCGATGCGGCCCTGTTCGCCTTCCACAACGCGCAGACCCTGATGGACAAGGACCGCGGCCCGTACTTCTACCTGCCCAAGCTGCAGTCGATGGAAGAGGCGGCGCTGTGGGAGACCGCGCTGTCGCACATCGAAGGCATGCTTGGCCTGCCGCATGGGCAGATCAAGGTCACCGTGCTGATCGAGACGCTGCCGGCGGTGTTCGAGATGGACGAGATCCTGTACGTGTTGCGTGATCGCATCGTCGGCCTGAACTGCGGTCGCTGGGATTACATTTTTTCCTACCTGAAGACCTTCCGCCGCCACGGCGACAAGGTGCTGCCGGAACGCGGGCAGGTGACGATGACCCAGCCGTTCCTGAAGGCGTATTCGGAACTGCTGATCAAGACCTGCCACCGCCGTGGCGCGCATGCGATGGGCGGCATGGCCGCGCAGATCCCGATCAACCACGACGCCGCCGCCAACGAGCAGGCAATGGCGCGGGTGCGCGCCGACAAGCTGCGCGAAGTCACCGCCGGCCACGATGGCACCTGGGTGGCGCACCCGGCGCTGATCCCGGTGGCGCGCGCCATCTTCGACGAGCATATGTCCGGCCCCAACCAGCACCACGTGCTGCGCCGTGATGTGCAGGCCAACCGCGATGAACTGATCGCGCCCTGCAGCGGCACGGTTACCCGCGCCGGCTTCGAGAACAACGTCGAAGTCTGCGTGCGTTACCTGGCCGCCTGGCTGGACGGCAACGGCTGCGTGCCCATCCACAACCTGATGGAAGACGCCGCCACCGCCGAGATCAGCCGCAGCCAGATCTGGCAGTGGCTGCATGCCGGCAACCAGCACCTGGATGACGGCACCGCGATCGATTTCGCACTGCTGGCCAGCACCTTGCGCGCCTTGCCCGCACGCCTTGGCGATACCTCCGCGCTGCCCGGTGGCAGCCGTATCACCCAGGCCATCGGCCTGCTCGACCAGCTCAGCCGCGCCGACGAGCTGACCGACTTCCTGACCTTGCCTGCCTACCGGCAGATCGATTGACCCTTCCCCTTACGTACGCACCACTTTTTTGAGGACGACACGATGAGCAGCTACCAGCAACAGATCGCCGCCCTGCAGCAGGACTGGGATACCAATCCGCGTTGGAAGGGTTTGAAGCGCACTTACAGCGCCGCCGACGTGGTGCGCCTGCGCGGCAGCGTGCAGCCGGAGTACACCCTGGCCAAGCGCGGTGCCGAGCGCCTGTGGAAACTGGTCAATGGCGGCTCGAAGAAGGGCTACGTCAACGCCTTTGGTGCGATCAGCGCCGGCCAGGCCATGCAGCAGGCCAAGGCCGGCTTGGAAGCGGTGTACCTGTCCGGCTGGCAGGTGGCCGCCGACGGCAATACCTCCGAAACCATGTACCCGGACCAGTCGCTGTACGCCTACGACTCGGTGCCGACCATGGTCCGCCGCATCAACAACACCTTCCAGCGCGCCGACGAAATCCAGTGGAAGAACATCATCGACGGCAAGGTCAAGGCCGAGGATGCGATCGACTTCTTCCTGCCCATCGTCGCCGATGGCGAGGCCGGATTCGGTGGCGTGTTGAACGCCTACGAGTTGATGAAGAACATGATCGTCGCCGGCGCCGCCGCGGTGCATTTCGAGGACCAGCTGGCGGCGGTGAAGAAGTGCGGCCACATGGGCGGCAAGGTGTTGGTGCCGACCCAGGAGGCGATCCAGAAGTTGTCGGCCGCGCGCCTGGCGGCGGACGTGCTGGGTGTGCCGACCATCGTGCTGGCCCGCACCGATGCCGAAGCCGCCAACCTGCTGACCAGCGACTTCGACCCCAATGACGCGCCGTTCGTCACCGGCCAGCGCACCGCCGAGGGCTTCTACCGGGTGAAGAACGGCCTGGAGCAGGCGATCAGCCGCGGCGTCGCCTACGCCCCGCACGCCGACCTGGTGTGGTGCGAGACCGGCACCCCGGACCTGGGCTTCGCCCGCGAGTTCGCCCAGGCCGTGCATGCTGCCAGCCCCGGCAAGCTGCTGTCGTACAACTGCTCGCCCTCGTTCAACTGGAAGAAGAACCTGGACGACAAGACCATCGCCAGGTTCCAGGACGAGCTGGCCGCGCTGGGCTACAAGTACCAGTTCATCACCCTGGCCGGCATCCACATCAACTGGTTCAACACCTTCAAGTTTGCCCACGACTACGCCCGTGGCGAAGGTATGCGCCATTACGTGGAGCAGGTGCAGGAGCCGGAATTCGCCGCCCGTGAAAAGGGTTACACCTTCGTCTCGCACCAACAGGAAGTGGGCGCCGGTTACTTCGATGATGTGACCACGGTGATCCAGGGTGGCGCCTCCAGTGTGACCGCACTGACCGGTTCCACCGAGGAAGAGCAGTTCCAGACTGAAGTCGCTGCCTGAGGGCACTGGCCATGTCGTTTCCAAGGGGCTCTTACGAGCCCCTTCTTTTTTTTGGGCTTGACCCTGTATTAAACGGTGTGGCGGATCACAAAACCGATAATTTTGATGATAGGCTCGCGAGATTACTCGTCTGAGATGGGCGAGCAGTCCATGAGGCAGGGAATGAGCGGCATGGCAACAGGGGGTTCAGCACTGGAGTCCGAGCTTTCCGTCGCAACGTCGGCGGGGGGGGCGGTGCTGCGTGCGCAGTTGTCTCCGGTTGAGTTCGCGCTGTTCTCCGAATTCGGTGTTCGCCGCACCCTGCAGGCCGAACAGGTGCTGTTCCGCCGTGGCGACCTGGGCAGCTCGATGTTCATCATTGTCAGCGGCACCGTAAGCCTGGATTTCGGTGCCGGGCTGGCACCCAAGCCGATGGGCTGCAACGACTTCTTTGGTGAGCTTGGCCTGTTGATCGAACGCCACCCGCGTTCCTGCGATGCGCGTGCCAACTGCGACAGCGTGTTGCTGGAGATCACCCACGAAAATTTCCATCGCCTGATCGACCAGGACCCGGCGATGGTGGTGTTCTTCCTGCGTCGCACCCTGTCGCGGGTGGTGTCCAGCGAACAGCGCCTGATCTCCCAGCTGAGCCGTCGCAACCACGAGTTGGAAACCGCGCTCGGCAACCTCTACAGCGCCAACCACGAGCTGCACCACACCCGCGAGCTGGTCTACAGCGATGATCTGACCGGGCTCAGCAACCGCCGTGCGCTGACTGCCTATCTGCAGAAGTCACACCGCTCCGGTCATCGCCCGCAGGGGCTATTGCTGCTCGACTGCGATGACTTCAAGGGCTTGAACGACTCTTACGGGCATCTTGCCGGTGACCACGCGTTGCAATGCTTCGGTCGCATTCTCGCCTCGGTGACCGGGAAGGACGATATCGCCTGCCGTCTTGGTGGCGACGAGTTCTGCGTATTGCTGATGAAGGCCGACGCCGAGAGCCTTCCGCGCACTGCCGAATTCGTGCTCGAAGCCATGCGTCACCTGATTGCCTATCCCGGTGCGGCGGTTGGTGCCTGTTCGCTGAGCGTCGGCATGGTGTTGATCGATCAGGATCACCATTGGAACGACGCCTATTCGCGCGCGGATCAAGCGCTGTACATGGCAAAGCGCGCCGGTGGCAATCGTGCGCAGTGGTTCCAGGAAGAATCCGTCGAACTTGAATTTTTCGGTGTAGACCATGTCCAGCGAGACTGACCCCCCCTCATCCGATCGCCAGCTCAAGACGCTGGTGTTGACCGACCTGTGTGACTCGGTGGCATTGACCGCGCGGATCGGTGATGCGGCGGCGGCCGAATTGTTCCGCAGCCTGGATGTGCGTGTATTGCAGTTGCTGCAGCGCTGGACGGGACGCCTGATCGATCGTTCCGATGGAATGCTGTTGCTGTTCGACGTGCCTGCACATGGATTGGGTTTTGCGCTGGATTACCTGGATCTGCTGGCCGAGGTCGGCAAGGAGCGGGAGCTGCCATTGCAGGCGCGGGTTGGCATCCATGTCGGCGACGTATTGTTCTGGCGGAACGATGAAGAAGCGGTGGCCGCCGGTGCCAAGCCCATGGATGTGGAAGGCGTGGCCAAGCCTACCGCTGCGCGCCTGATGGCCTTGGCGCGGCCGAACCAAATCCTGCTGTCGGCCGTTGCCGAAGGGCTGTTGCGAGCCGCGCAGCGCGAGCTTGGCGAGCGCGGCAATGGCCTGCGATGGAAGTCGCACGGCCATTGGTACTTCAAGGGCCTGCCAGCGCCGCAGGAAGTGTTTGAAGTGGGCGCTGCGGGCAATGCCCCACTGCGCATGCCGGCGCGTTCGGGCAAGGCCTGGCGGAAAATGCCGTTGTGGCGTCGTCCAGCGGCCTTGGCCGCCGAGTTGATGCTGGTGGTTGTAGCCGCTGGCGTGGTCTGGATACTGGTGCGTCCCGAACCTGCGATCGCCTTCACCGAGCGTGACTGGGTCGTGGTCGGTGATCTGCGCAACTTGACCGGGCAGAAGGTTCTGGATGAATCCTTGCAGCAGGCATTCCGGATCAGCCTGGAGCAGTCGAAGTACATCAATGTCCTCAGTGACATGAAGGTTCGCGACACGCTGTCACGGATGCGCAAGGACCCGGAGAAGGTTCTGGTCGACCGTGCCGTGGCCTCCGAGGTCGCGCTGCGGGATGGCGCGCGCGCGGTGATTCTCCCGCTGGTGTCGGAGGTGGGTGGGCGCCTGCGTGTCACGGTGGAGATCGTCGACCCGGTTACCCAGAGAACGGTGTACACGGAGTTTGCCGATGGGCGCGGGCTTGAGTCGGCGCTGGTGTCGGTCGATCAGGTGACCGCACGCCTGCGTGGCCGTCTTGGTGAGGCGATAGCGTCCATTGGCCGCGATTCCCGGCCACTGCCGGAAGTCAGCACCGGTGACCTGGATGCCTTGCGCGCCTATGCGATGGGCCAGGAGGCCTATGGCAAGGGCCAGTACAAGCAGGCATTGGGGCTGTATGAGCACGCGGTGTCACTGGACAAGGATTTCGCACTTGCGCACCTGGGTGTGCTGCGTTCGCTCAATGCGACCGAACAGCTTCCAAAGGGCTTGCTGAGCCTGCAGAAAACGCAGGCGATGACCAGCCGCCTGTCGCCGAGGGAGGCGATGTACATGCAGGCCTGGGAGGTGCAGATCAACAGCCCCGGCGAAGCCCAGCAGAAATGGCGGCAGATGTCCGACCTCTATCCGGATTTCTATGCCGCAGCTGCCAACGTCGGCTATGCCCTGGAAATGGAGAACCGCTACGAGGAAGCACTGCCTTATATCCGTCGTGCTTCCGAATCGCGCTACGAGTTCGCATCGCTTTCACAGGAGGCGTTGGGGCGGCTGTCGCTGGCGCTGGGCAATTACGACGATGCGTCGGCCGCATTCTCGCGTTCTGCCGAAAGTGGGTTGGTGACTACTGCCGTGTGGCAGGCAAATCTGCGTGCTGCACAGGGTGATTTCCAGGAAGCCGAGCGCCTGTGGCCGCGTGATGCGAAACTGGCTGCTCCGCATTTTGATCGTGTTTCCCACTTCCTTGACCAGGGTGAACTGCAGGCTGCGTCGGTGGAAGCGCGACGGCTGCTGCAGGCCTTGCCACCTGAGGGCGGCAGGTTCCGGCAGGGCCAGATCCAGCTTGCCGTGATGCAATGGATGTCCGGCGACCGCAGGAGTGCACTGCAGGCGAGCCGCAACATCGTCCGTGCGTCGATAGCGCAGCTGGATGGGGCTGCGGGCCTTACCGCGCGTGGCGAAGCCATCACCGCAGCCTACGGTGCGATCCTCGCACAGCGCCTGGGTGACCACGAGCCAGCCCGGCAGCTCATCCAGCGGCTGGAACAGGCACCGGAGATTGTTGCCATGCAGCCGGTGGGAGGGTTCCTGCAGGTTCTCAAGGCGCGTGAATCAATGGCTTCTGGCAACGGTGCGCTGGCACTGGAGAGCCTGGTTTCCACACTCGGTCAGCATGGCTCCTTCCAGTTGCGGGCAGCGCTGATGGAGGCCTACGCGGCAGAAGAAAATCCTGAGGCGGCGCTGCGTCAGGTTGACTGGATGGTGTCGCACCGCGGTTGGGCCTACGTTGAACATGGCGGGTGCGGATGGTGCGGGCAGAGCCTGAACATCGCCGATTCCAACCTGGCCCGACTCAGGAAGATTGAATTGCTGGCCCAGCTTGGGCGCCGCGATGCGGCGCTCAAGGAACTACAGGCGTTTGATGCCTACTGGAAAACCAGGACCCTGCCTGATTACTTGCGGGTCCGTCGCGAAGCACTGCCTTCCACATTCAGTTGAATGGGGATCATGGACAGGCCGTTGGTCAGCATTTTCCTGATCTCTTCACGGGATTTGGCGATGCTGTCCTTGCTGGCCAGACGTTCCACTGAGAGGCTGGTACGCAGGTAGTCCAACTCTGCGTTGGCATCCTGCCCTGTTGGCTCATGGCCGATCTGTAGAAGGGCGGTAGCCGGGTCCTTCTTGAAAGCGCGCCTGAAGCTGTTGTCCGTGCTCAGCAGGTCGAGAAGATGATCGGCAATTGCGGGTGTGAGTGCGATATGCGCTTTCGGCATGCCGGGTTTCTTCGTTGCCACGTTGTGTCCTTCGCTGCAGACTTCTGGTTGTGGTTAGGGGATCAGGCATTGCGCCTGACTGACTTGTTACGCTCCCATTCAGGGATCCCGTAACTATACGTCCGAGGAGTGGGTGTGTGAAGGTAAGACGCTGTTCGATCCTGCATCTGGAGCCGCGTGAGCGGGTCGAGTTCAATCTGGCTGGGTTGCTGGCGGGCGGGGATGGCCTGACCCGCAACTGTCATTGGGTTGCCATGGCGCCGCATCTCGGCAGCGAGGTGCCTGTCGACGAGGCTGAGTGCATGTTGCTGGGGCGGATCAGTCCGGAGGCTTGGGTAGAGAGTGGTGAGCTCGGAACGGACGTGGCAGCGCCATTGCGTTCGCTGTTGCGCAAAGGCCTGGTGATAGGCCGACATGCGCGCTACGCGACGTTCCGCGAGCGGGATGAGCAGCTACGTGGGGCGCATTGGCACCCACTCGCGGCAACCTTCCATGCATTCACGCGCTGGATGGGGGCCGATGCGGTGCAGGCGATGGCCGATACCGGCACCTCAACCGCGGCAGAGCTCAGGCAGCAGTTGGGCGCGCCGCCCGCCGAAGTCATCAGTCGCGTCGCCGAGGGTGAGCGGATTGCACTGCCCACGCAGCAGGGAAACGATTTCGACCGGCTGCTTGAGCAGCGCGTGACCTGTCGCAACTTCGATACCGCCCGACCATTGCCGGGTGCACTGATGTCCGGATTGCTCGGGCGGGTGTTTGCCGCGCACTCCTCGGTGCGGGTAACGGACGACACTGTCTTTCTCAAGAAAAGCAGTCCTTCCGGCGGCGGTCTGCACCCGATGGAAGCCTACCTGCTGGTGCGCAACGTCGAAGGCGTTGCCGATGGCCTGTACCACTATCACCCATTGGCGCACGCGCTGGAGCCCCTGCCTGCGTCAGCGATGCCGATTGACCAGCTGATGCTGGACGCGGTGGCGCAGCAGCACTGGTTCGCTGACGCGCACGTGATGGTGATCCTGTCGCCGCGC
This sequence comes from Stenotrophomonas sp. STEN063, assembly GCF_056854515.1. Classification (NCBI taxonomy): domain Bacteria; kingdom Pseudomonadati; phylum Pseudomonadota; class Gammaproteobacteria; order Lysobacterales; family Lysobacteraceae; genus Stenotrophomonas; species Stenotrophomonas sp. STEN063. Next base: position 2,625 of record NZ_JBXFWF010000047.1, on the reverse strand, counting down.
TATACCCGCAATTTCTGGAAGTACCGGCACCACGCCAAGGCGTACCGTGCCATCGTGCTGGAAGCCGGACATCTGTCGCAGACGCTCTATATGTCGGCGACCGAGATGGGATTGGGCGCGTATGTCACCTGTGCGATCAATGAAGCATTGCTGGAACAGGTGCTCGGCCTGGATCCGATGACCGAAGGTGCATTGGCCGTTTGTGGATTCGGATGGCGGGCCGCGGAGATGGTGACGATGGAGCTCGATCCGGCCGAGCAGATCTGGCAGGCATCGGTCGCCGATGCCTGAGGAGGCATCGCTGGCGCTGCAGGCAAATCGCCAGCGATGACTCCAGTGCCTGCTCAAGCGACTGGAGTGGCCTCGAAGTCCACCAGCACCGCGCCATCGGCAACCTGGTCACCGGCCTTGGCGCGGAAGCCATGCACGGTGCCATCGGCCGGCGCCTGCAGGGTGTGTTCCATCTTCATCGCTTCCATCACCAGCAGCGGCGCGCCGCGGCTGACACTGGCGCCGGGCTGCACGAGCAGGGTGACAACGCGGCCGGGCATGGGTGCCAGCAGGCTGCCGCCGTGGTCGTTGCTGTTGTCGGCTTCGGCGACCGGGTCGTGGATGTTGAAGCGCTGCTGTTGCTCGTTGCCGAAGAGGTACAGCATGTTGCCTTCGCGGATTGCCTGGCCGCGCTGCAGGCGTTCGCCAAGTTGCAGGGCGTAGCCAGTGCTGTCGGTTTTCCCGGTCACGCTGATTGATGCGTCGCCGACCTGCACCTGCCAGCCGTTGGCGCTGTCGCGCACCTGCAGCTGCTTGCGCTGCTCCAGGTGCTCCAGCGTCACCAGACGTGCTGCGGGGCCGGTGAGGCGCCAGCTGTCGGCGATTGCCCACGGCGATGCATCGTTGCCGTGCGGCGTATCGTTGGCTACAGCGAGCACGGCCGCCAGCGCCCAGTCATTGTCACTGGCAGCAACATGGTGGATATCCAGCGCCTCACGCTCGCGTTCGATCAGCGCGGTATCGAGATTGGCAGTGCGGAACGAGTCGGTCAGTACCAACCGGCGCAGGAAGGCGGCATTGGTGGTCACACCGACGACCTGGCACTGCGCCAGGGCCTGCTGCATGCGCTGCAGGGCGCTGGCCCGGTCCACGTCCCAGACGATCAGCTTGGCGATCATCGGATCGTAGTAGGGGGTGATCGCATCGCCTTGCTCGACACCGGCGTCCACGCGCACATTGGCGTTGGGTTGCGGCAGGCGCAGATGGCGCAGCGTGCCGGTGGAAGGCAGGAAGCCGCGGTCGGCGTCTTCGGCGTAGAGCCGTGCCTCGATGGCGTGGCCGTGGATCTGCAGCTGTTCCTGTGTCTTCGGCAGCGGCTGGCCAGCGGCCACGCGCAGCTGCCACTCGACAAGGTCGGTGCCGGTGATCAACTCGGTGACAGGATGCTCGACCTGCAAGCGGGTGTTCATTTCCATGAAATAGAAATCGCCATCCGGCCCGGCGATGAACTCCACCGTGCCCGCACCGACGTAACCGACTGCGCGTGCGGCATCGGTAGCCGCCTTGCCCATCGCGGCGCGACGTTCGACGGTCATGCCGGGCGCGGGCGCTTCCTCCAGCACCTTCTGATGGCGGCGTTGCACCGAGCAGTCACGCTCGAACAGATAGACCACGTTGCCATGGCTGTCGCCGAACACCTGGATCTCGATATGGCGCGGACGCTCGACGTATTTCTCCACCAGTACATGCGCATTGCCGAACGAGGCCTGCGCCTCGCGCTGGCAGCTGGCCAACGCGGCCTCGAAGTCGGCACTGGCCTCGACCTTGCGCATGCCCTTGCCGCCACCGCCGGCGCTGGCCTTGATCAGCACTGGATAACCAATGGCATCAGCCTGCGCGCGCAGGAATTCGGGCTCCTGCCGCTCACCGTGATAGCCCGGCGTAAGCGGCACGTTGGCGGTCTGCATCAACGCCTTGGCCGAACTCTTGTCGCCCATCGCATCGATGGCACTGGCCGGTGGCCCGATGAAGACGATCCCGGCAGCATCACAGGCACGCGCGAAGCCCGCATTCTCGGAGAGAAAGCCGTAACCCGGATGGATGGCCTGTGCGCCACTACGTCGCGCCGCATCGAGAATGACCTCGGCGCGCAGATAACTCTCGGCGGCCGGCGCGGCACCAATATGAACTGCCTCGTCTGCCAGACGAACATGCCGCGCATTGCGGTCTGCATCCGAGTACACCGCGACAGTAGCAATGCCAAGACGACGGCAGGTAGCAATAACGCGGCAGGCAATTTCACCGCGATTGGCGATCAGGATCTTGTTGAACATTGTCTTATCCACGATGTGCCGCGCGGGCAGGGGAGGAGCCAAAGGCTTTCGCTGTTGTTGTTGCTGTTGCTCTTGAACTTGCTTTTGCTCTACCGGGCCCCTTCCGCAGCGACGGAACCGGTGGGAAATACCCGAAGGGCGACGTGCAAGGATGCACGTCGTTTTTCGCCACGACAGGGATGTCGTGTCGAAAAATCCCACCGGTGGAGTGGAGGCCGGGCCCCCCCCGGGGCCGGGGGGGGGGGGGGGGGTGGGTGTGACACACAAAGGCTAGTTTAATATGGGGGTAATTTTTTTTAAT
>NZ_JBXFWF010000046.1:0-39245 GCF_056854515.1 Stenotrophomonas sp. STEN063 | reverse complement strand
CCCGGCCCCCCCCCCCCCCCCCCCCCCCCCCCCCCCCCGCCCCCCCCGCCCCCCCCGCCCCCCCCCCCCCCCCCCGCGCCCCCCCCCCCCCGGCCCCCCGGCCCCCCCCCCCCCCCCCCCCCCCCCCCCCCCCCCCCCCCACTACAGGGCCCCCAAAAAAAGCCCCGGCAGTGCCGGGGCTTTTCTATCAGCGGTCCTTCTGGATCGCGTGTACCTTGTGCTGCGCGATGTACTCCTTGGACTGTTCGTCCAGCTTGTCACCTAGCATGCGCCGCACGCTCACGAAGAACAGCGGGATCAGCAACACGCCGATCACGGTGGCGAACAACATGCCACCGATGACGCCAGTACCCAGCGAGTGACGGGCGTTTGCGCCGGCACCGGTGGAGATCGCCATCGGCAGCACACCGAGGATGAAGGCGAACGAGGTCATCAGGATCGGGCGGAAACGCAGGTGCGCCGCTTCGATGGTGGCTTCGCGCAAGGTCTTGCCGGCAGCACGCTGCTCCACCGCGAACTCGACGATAAGAATCGCGTTTTTCGCCGCCAGGCCAATCACCGTCACCATGCCGATCTTGAAGTACAGATCGTTCGGCAGGCCGCGCAGCAGCGAGAACACCACCGCACCGAGGATGCCGATCGGCACCACCAGCAGCACCGAGACCGGGATCGACCAGCTTTCATACAGCGCGGCAAGGCACAGGAATACCACCACGATCGACAACACCATCAGTAGCGTTGCGGCGTTACCGGCGAGGATTTCCTGATAGGACATGCCCGACCAGTCGAAGCCGAAGCCCACCGGTAGGTCGTCATGCACCAGTCGCTCCATCGTGCCCATGGCCTGGCCGGAACTGCCGCCCGGCGCCGGCGCACCGACGATGTTGACTGCCGAGTAGCCGTTGTAGCGGTTCAGTGCCGGCGGTGCATAGATCCACTCGGACTTGACCACCGCGCTGAGCGGGATCATCGCCGGCTGGCCGGTTGCATCCTTGCTCAGCGAGCTCGGGACGAAATAGCTGTTCAGCGATTCCGGGCCGGTGCGGTAGGCCGCGTCGGCCTGCATGTTGACGCGCTTGATGCGGCCGCCGTAGAAGAAGTCGTTGACGTAGACCGGCGCCAGCATCATCTGGATGGCGGTATACACGTCATTGACCGATACGCCCATGGCCTGGGCCTGCACGCGGTCAACCTTCAACTGCAGCTGCGGCGCGTTCTCCAGGGTGTTGGGGCGTACGCCGACCAGCGACTTGTCCTGGCTGGCGGCTCCCAACAAGGTATTGCGCGCATCCATCAAGGCATCCTGGCCTGCGCCGGTACGGTCCTGCAGCCACATGTCGAAGCCGCCGAACTGACCCAGGCCCTGCACGGTTGGCAGGTTGACGAAGAAGATCTGCGCATCCTTGATGCCGTAGGCCTTCTGGTTCATTTTCTGGATGAACTCGGGCGCGGTTTCCTTGCGCTCGCTCCAGTCCTTGAGGCGGACGAAGGCCATACCCACGTTCTCGCCGGCACCGATGAAGCTGAAGCCGGTGATCTGCATCAGGCCTTCAAAGGCTTCCTCGTCCTGCAAGGTGCCCAGCAGCTGATCGAACACGGCGCTGGTACGGGTCTTGGTGGCACCCGGCGGCAACTGCACGATGGCCAGCGCATAGCCCTGGTCTTCTTCCGGCAGGAAGCTGCCCGGCAGGCGGGTGAACAGGAAGCCGCACAGTACCAGCAGAAGGGCAAACACCATCAGCCAGCGCGGGGCGTGCTTGATGACGCCACCGACGGTGCCGACGTAGCTCTTTTCCAGCTTGCCGTAGTACTTGTTGAAGGTGCGGTAGACCCAGTTCGGGTTGTCGTTGTGGGTCGGCTTGAGGAAGGCCGCACACAGCGCCGGGGTGAAGGTCAGCGCCAGCAGGGCGGAGAACGCCATCGCCATGGCGATGGTCAGTGCGAACTGCTTGTAGATCTCACCCGAGGCGCCCGGCTGCAGTGCAGACGGGATGAACACCGCCGCAAGCACCACGGTGATGGCCACCACCGCGCCGGTGATCTGGCCCATGGCTTTCTGCGTCGCCGGCTTCGGATCGAGTTTTTCCTCGGTCATGATGCGTTCGACGTTTTCGATGACGACGATGGCGTCATCGACCACGATGCCGATCGCCAGCACCATCGCGAACAAGGTCAGCTGGTTGATGGTGAAGCCGATCGCCAGCATGCCCATGAAGGTGCCGAGCAGGGCCACCGGGATGACCAGGGTGGGGATGATGGTGGCGCGGAAGTTCTGCAGGAACACCAGCATCACCAGGAACACCAGGATGATGGCCTCGACCAGGGTATGGACCACTTCCTCGATCGAGATGGTGACGAAGGTGGTGCTGTCGTACGGGGTGAACCAGCTCACGCCGGGCGGGAAGCTCGGGGCCAACTCATCCATCTTCGAGCGCACGGCCTCGGACACATCCAGCGCATTGGCACCGGGCAGCAACTGGATGGCGAACACCGCCACCGGCTTGCCGTTGTACTTGGTGTCGAAGCCGTAGTTGGAGGCGCCAAAGGAAACCGTGGCGACATCCTTCAGCTTGACCACGCTGCCGTCGTTGTTGGCCCGCAGGATGGTGTTCTCGAACTCTTCCGGCGAGCTGTAGCGGCCTTCGGCAGCCACGGTGGCGGTGAAGGCCTGGCCGTTGGGGGCCGGGTCGCCGCCCACCGAGCCGGCAGCGAACTGCAGGTTCTGCGTGCCGATGGCGTTGTACACGTCGGTTGCCGACAGGTGGTAACCCTGCAGCTTTTCCGGGTTGAGCCATACGCGCATGGCGTATTCGGAACCGAACTGCTGGGTGCTGCCGACGCCGGGCACACGCGAAACCTGTTCCAGCACGCGCGCGCCAACGATGTCGTTCAAGGCATCGCGGTCGACGGTGCCGTCATCCGAACGCACGCCGATGGCCATCAGGAAGCCGGCGTTTGCCTTGGCCACCACCACGCCCTGTTTGGTCACTTCCGAGGGCAGGCGCGGCGTCGCCAGCGACACCTTGTTCTGCACCTGCACCTGGGCGATGTCGGCATCGGTGCCGCTGTCGAAGGTCAGGGTGATGGTGACGCGGCCGGTGGAGGACGACGACGAGCTGAAGTACATCAGGTTGTCGATGCCGGTCAGCTGCTGCTCGATCACCTGGGTGACCGACTTTTCCGCGGTGGACGCGCTGGCGCCCGGATAGTTGGCGGTGACGGTCACCTGCGGTGGCGCCACGCTCGGGTAGGACTCGATACCCAGGTTGAGGATCGAGATCACGCCGCCAAGCGAGATCAGGATCGCCACCACCCAGGCGAAGACGGGATGCTCGATGAAAAATTTAGGCATGACGGAGTCCCGTTATTCCTTCTTCGCCGGGGCGGCCGCAGGCGCGCCAGCGGCGGGCTTGGCGGCATCGGGCTGCCAGGGCTTGGCTGTGGCCGGTGCGCCTTCCTTGACCTTCTGTATGCCCGAAACAATGACCTGGTCACCAGCGGCCAGGCCGGAGGAGACCAGCCAGTTGCCGCCCTGCTGGTTGTCCAGGGTGACGTTCTTGCGCACGACCTTGCCGTCCTTGCCGACGATCAGCACGTAGCCGCCCTGGGTATCGCGCTGTACTGCCTGCTGCGGCACCAGGAAGGCGTTGTGGCGCTCGCCCAGGTTGGCCTTGAAGCTGACGAACGAGCCCGGCAGCAGGATGTGGTCCGGGTTGGGCAGCTGCGCACGCAGCGACACGGTGCCGGTGGCCGGATCAACCGTGGTCGAGGAGAAGTCCAGGGAACCTTCGTGCGCGTAGGCGCTGCCGTCGGGCAGGTTGACCTGCACGGTGGTCTTGCCGTCGCCAGCCAGTGCCACCGCGCCCTTGTCCTGGGCAGCGCGCAGCAGGCTCAGCTCGTCGGCGGTCATCGAGAAGTTCACGTACAGCGGGTCGATCTGGTCGACGGTGGTCAGCAGGGTCACATCGCCCTGGCCGACCAGCGCACCTTCGGTGACCTGCTGCTTGCCGGCCTGGCCGGCGATCGGTGCGCTGACGCGGGCATAGCCGAGGTTGATGCGGGCGGTGGTGACCGCGGCTTCGGCCTGCTGCACGGCGGCGGCGGCTGAGCGCTCAGCGGCCTCGGCACTGTCCAGGTCGGACTTGGACACATAACTCTGCGGCGCCAGCGAACGGGCACGGGTGGCGGTGGCGCGCGCGTTGGCATACGTGGCGCGGGCAGAGGCCAGTGCACCTTCGGCGGATGCCAATGCGGCCTGCAGTGGTGCCGGGTCGATCAGGAACAGCACCTGGCCTTCCTTGACCGCGCTGCCTTCTTCATAGACGCGCTTCTGCAGCACGCCGGCCACGCGGGCGCGGACGTCGGCGGAACGGAACGGCGACAGGCGCCCCACCAGTTCGCGCTGCAGCGGCAGGGTCTGCGGTTTGGCGTCGACTACGCCAACGTCCTGCGGGGGCGGTGCGGCTTGCTCCTGCGGTTTCTTACAGGCGGCAAGGCTCAGTGTCGCTGCACAGGTGAGAGCGAGGAGACGGAGTGGGGCGGTCATCAGGAGAAACTCCGGGTGTTGTTTTTATTTGGAGCTGCGGCGGCGTGGTGCGTGCAGGCAAAGGCACGCAGGAAGCCGTCGGTGGCAAATTCGGCCCAGCGGCGACGCTCTTGTGGATCATCGCGGTAGGGGGTGTGAAAGCGCTGTCGTTCAAAATCCTGGCCTGCGATCATGCTGATCAACAGCTCGGCCATGAACTGCGGGTCGTCATGCTTGAGGCGACCGCGCTGCATCTCGGTTTGCATCCATTCAGCGACATGGTTGCGGAGGGCTTCGTTGCTTCCCTGGTACATGAACTGCGCTTCGTCGCGGAACTCATGCACGCTGGCACCGATCAGCTGCGCGGTGCGACGGACATTGGGCTTGTTGCGATGCTCGAGGTAGCCGATGGCAAAGTCCAGCACGGTCTCGTGCAGTGGCTTGTCTTCACATACGGATAACGCCGCCGTCGCGGTGGACACATGCAGCTGCATGGCCTGCCGCAGCAGCTCGCGTTTGCAGCCGTAGCGGCTGTAGAGCGTCTGCTTGGAACAACCCGCCGCCGCCGCTATCGAATCCATACTCAGGTGTATGCCTTGTTGGGACAATAGCTCACGCACTGCTTCGAGCACGCGCTGGTCACGCGCGTCGGTTGGCGCGGAGGGGGCAGAGGGGGTTTGCATAAGCGGTGGACTATACCGTCCAGTTCAGAAACGCCGCAACGTAATTCGTCTTTCACTGTGCCCGGTGAGCGAATGAGATTCAGGTGGCGGACATCGTTTCCGGATCGTGTATCAGTAAAACCATGGCCATTGCTACCGCTCTCCGGAAAATTGCGATGCAGATAATGCGGCCCTGCAGCAAGGTTCTTTTTGTTACCAGCGATACAATCGCGGTTTCTCCAAACGAGCAACACCCAAAGCTCTGCCATGAAATCGCAAAACAGTGCTGCCAAGTCCGCAAAGACGAAATCCAAACCAGCTGTGAAGCAGAACATCGCGGAAGCTGGCCTCTCGCTAGAACCGGTATTTGCAGCCTTGCGGAAGCGTTATCCCGCTGCGGCCGCACAGGCGCAGGCAGTGGCTTTTGCTACGGCGTTCTACAAGCGCATGGAAGCCGATGAGTTCACGCTGCACTCGGCCGATGATTGGGCGGTGCTGGCTGCGGGCATGCTGGAGTTCGCCCGCACCCGCAAGCCGGGCAAGGCCAACGTGCGCGTGTTCAACCCGACGCTGAAGGCTGACGGTTGGGAATCGGCACATACCGTGCTGCAGATCGTCAACGACGACATGCCGTTCCTGGTGGACACAGTGACGCTGGCGCTGGCCGAGCAGGGCATTGGCGTGCACGTGCTGGGCCATCCGGTGATCAGCATCGGCCGCGACAAGGCCGGCAAGCTGACCGGCGTGGGTGAGGGCAAGCTGGAATCGGTGATGCTGCTGGAGATCGATCGCCAGCCGGCCGATGCACTGGATGCCGTTGCCAAGCGCGTCAGTGGCGCGCTGGAAGACGTGCGCGCCATTGTCAATGACTGGCAGCCGATGACCGACAAGGCGATGGCGCTGGCCGATGACCTGGGCAAGCGTCCGTTGCCGGTGAGCAAGGCCTCGCGCGCCGAGGCACAGGAATTCCTGCGCTGGGCTGCCGACAACCATTTCACCTTCTTCGGCTACCGCGAATACAAGGTGGAGAAGAAGGGCAAGGAAGAAGTGCTGGTCGCCCAGAACGGCACCGGCCTGGGCCTGATGCGTGGCAAGGACACGATGGTCGCGCGCCCGGTCAAGGGCCTGGCCGCCGAAGGCCTGAACGCCACCAGCAGCCTGCACGATGCACTGATCCTGACCAAGACCAATGCCCGTTCGCATATCCACCGCGGCGGCTACATGGACTACATCGGCGTGCTGGAATTCGACGCCAAGGGCAAGATCATCGGCGAGCAGCGCTTCCTCGGCCTGTTCACCTCCAGCGCCTACAACCGCCGCCCGTGGGAAATCCCGCTGGTGCGCCAGCGCTATGAAAACGTGATGGCACGGTCGGGCCTGAGCCTGTCCAGCCACAGCGGCAAGGCACTGCGCCACATCCTGGAGTCGCTGCCGCGCGAAGAACTGTTCCAGTCCAGCGAGGACGAACTGTTCCGCACCGCCATGGGCGTGCTCGGCCTGCAGGAGCGCGTGCGCAGCCGCCTGTTCCTGCGCCGCGACAAGTTCAGCCGCTTCATCTCGGCGCTGGTGTTCCTGCCGCGCGAGCGCTTCAACACCGATGTGCGCCTGCGCGTTGAAAGCATGCTCAAGGATGCCCTGCAGGGCGAATACGTCGACTCCAGCGTGGTGCTGGGCGACTCGCCGCTGGCCCAGGTGCACCTGATCGTGCGTCCCAAGGCCGGGCAGAGCCTGGAGCTGGACGTGGAAGGCATGGAGAAGCGCCTGGCCCACGTGCTGCGCAACTGGCAGGACGATCTGCGCGAAGCGCTGGTCGCCAGCCACGGCGAAGGCGAAGGCCTGCGCATTGCCTCGCGTATCGGCAAGGCACTGCCGGCTGGTTACATCGAGGACTCCAGCGCTGAAATCGCCGCGGCCGACGTGGCCCAGCTGGATGCATTGACCGGTCCGGACGATCTGCGCCTGAGCCTGCAGGCAATCCGTCGTGACGAGGTCGATGGCCTGCGCCTGAAGCTGTACCGCCAGCTGGAAGACATTCCGCTGTCCGACGTGCTGCCGATGATGGAGAACATGGGCCTGCGCGTGATCGCCGAGCGCCCGTACAAGCTGATGGTCGATGAAGCGCCGGTCTACGTGCAGGACTTCGAAGTCGAATCCACCATCGGTGCGATCGACCCGGCCAGCGCCAATGCCTCCTTCAGCGATGCCTTCGCCCGCGTCTGGCACGGCGATGCCGAGAACGACGGTTTCAACCGTCTGGTGCTGGGTGCCGGTCTGGATTGGCGCCAGGTGTCGATGCTGCGTGGCTACTGCAAGTACCTGCTGCAGATCGGCGTGCCGTTCTCGCAGGCCTACGTGGAAGGCACTTTCAATCGTTACCCGCTGCTGGCGCGCCTGATCGTTGAGCTGTTCGAAGCCCGCTTCGAGCCGACACCGGCGGCCGACAAGGCGGTGCTCGACGCGCAGCTGGCCCAGTTCAAGCAACTGGCCGCTGATGACGCTGCCACCCTCAAGCTGCTGGACGGCGTGGTCAAGGCGCGCAAGAGCGACCGTGCCGCACGCATGGCGCTGGTCCACGAAGTGCTGATCAAGCTGCTCGACGGCGTGTCCAGCCTGGACGAAGACCGCATCCTGCGCAGCTTCATCGGCGTGATCGAAGCGACCCTGCGTACCAGCTATTACATGGTCCGCAAGGACGGCGTGCGCGCCGATGGTGGCCCGGCTGACTACATCAGCTTCAAGTTCGACGCCGCCAAGGTGCCGGACCTGCCCAAGCCGCGCCCGTACCGCGAGATCTTCGTGTGCGGCCCGCGTGTGGAAGGTACCCATCTGCGCTTCGGCCCGGTTGCCCGTGGCGGCCTGCGCTGGTCGGACCGTCGCGAAGACTTCCGCACCGAGGTGCTGGGTCTGGTCAAGGCACAGATGGTGAAGAACACCGTGATCGTGCCGGTTGGCTCCAAGGGCGGTTTCTTCGCCAAGCAGCTGCCGGATCCGTCGGTCGACCGTGACGCCTGGTTCGCCGAGGGCGTGGCCTGCTACAAGCGCTTCATCAATGGCCTGCTCGACATCACCGACAACATCGTCAACAACAAGATCGTGCCGCCGCAGGGCGTGGTACGTCATGACATGGACGATCCGTACCTGGTTGTTGCTGCCGACAAGGGCACCGCCACGTTCTCCGACACCGCCAACGGCATCGCCCGTGCGCACGGTTTCTGGCTGGACGACGCGTTCGCTTCCGGTGGCTCGGTTGGTTACGACCACAAGGGCATGGGCATCACCGCACGCGGCGCGTGGGAGTCGGTCAAGCGCCACTTCCGTGCACTGGGCCGTGACTGCCAGAAGCAGGACTTCACCGTGGTCGGCGTCGGCGACATGTCCGGCGACGTGTTCGGCAACGGCATGCTGCTGTCCGAGCACATCCGCCTGGTCTGCGCCTTCGACCACCGCCACATCTTCCTCGATCCGAACCCGGTGGCTGCCAGCTCGTTCAAGGAACGCGCGCGCATGTTCAAGGTGCCGCGCTCGAGCTGGGCGGACTACGACAGCAAGCTGATCAGCAAGGGCGGCGGCATCTACCCGCGCTCGCTCAAGTCGATCGAGATCACCCCGGAAGTGCGTGAAGCACTGGGCATCGACGCCAGCATCAAGGCGATGAACCCGACCGACCTGATCAATGCCGCGCTGAAGGCGCCGGTTGACCTGCTGTGGAACGGCGGCATCGGCACCTACGTCAAGTCGGCGACCGAGACCAATGCCGATGTCGGCGATCGCGCCAACAACGGCCTACGCGTCAACGGTGGCGAGCTGCGCTGCAAGATCGTGGGCGAGGGCGGCAACCTGGGCATGACCCAGCTTGGCCGCATCGAGGCCGCGCAGGTTGGCGTGCTGCTCAACACCGACTTCATCGACAACTCGGCCGGTGTGGATACCTCCGACCACGAAGTCAACATCAAGATCCTGCTCAACGACGTGGTGCGCGCCAAGAAGCTCACCGTGGACCAGCGCAACAAGCTGCTGGCCTCGATGACCGACGAGGTGGGCGAGCTGGTGCTGATGGACAACTACCGCCAGAACCAGGCACTGAGCCTGATGGAGCGGATGAGCAGCAAGCGTCTGGGTTCCAAGCAGCACTTCATCCGTACGCTGGAGAAGCAGGGCTTGCTGGATCGCCAGATCGAGTTCCTGCCGTCCGACGCCGAGCTGTCGGCACGCAAGCTGCGTGGCCAGGGCTTGACCCGTCCGGAACTGGCGGTGCTGCTGTCGTATTCCAAGATCGTCGCCTTCCAGCAGCTGCTGGAATCGGACATCCCGGAAGATCCGTACCTGTCCAAGGAGCTGCTGCGTTATTTCCCGCAGCCGCTGCAGAAGAAGTACGCCGACGCGATGGAACGTCACCGCCTGAAGCGCGAAATCATCGCCACGGCCGTGACCAACCAGACCATCAACCGCATGGGCGCCACTTTCCTGATGCGCATGCAGGAAGACACCGGCCGCACCGTTGCCGAGGTCGCCAAGGCGTACACCATCAGCCGTGAAACGCTGGACGCACGTGCACTGTGGACGCAGATCGACGCGCTCGACGGCACCTTGCCGGAAGCGGTGCAGGTGGACGCACTGGAAGTGATCTGGAAGCTGCAGCGTTCGTTCGTGCGTTGGCTGCTGACCCGTCCGGGCGCGATGCCGGGCATCACCGCCGCGGTGGACCGCTACCAGGGCCCGTTCAACGACATCCGTGTCGCCTCGGGCGTACTGCCGGATTCGCAGCGCCCGGCCTATGAGGCTAGCGTTGTGGCATGGAAGGAAAAGGGCTTGCCGGCGGCACTGGCACAGCAGCTGTCCGAACTGCAGTTCCTGGAGCCGGCGTTCGACATCATCGAACTGGCGCGTCCGCGCAAGCTCAAGCCGGTGGACGTGTCCAAGGTCCACTTCCGCCTGGGCGAAGCGCTGCAGATGCCGTGGCTGTTCGAGCAGATCGACGCGCTGGAGGTCAACGGTCGTTGGCATGCGGTTGCCCGTGGCGTACTGCGCGACGAGCTGGCTGCACATCAGCGCACGCTGGCAGGCCAGGTGCTGTCGATGAAGGGCGCGACCGCCGAGGCCAAGGTGGCTGCGTGGTTGGGCCGCGATGACAGTGGCCTGCGCTTCACCCTGGCGATGCTGGCCGAGCTGGCCGAGCAGAAGACGCTGGATTACCCGACCGTGTCGGTGGCGGTGCAGCGTTTGGGTCAGTTGGCGGCGCACGGCGCTTAAGTCGGTAGGTTTTTGTTTTGGAGAACGGGCCCTTTGGGCCCGTTTTCTTTTGGAAAAATCAAGAGCTTGCCCTCACCCCAACCCCTCTCCCGCAGGCGGGAGAGGGGCTAAAGCTGCAGTTGCCGGCAATGCGTGCGCTCGCGGCGCTTTGAGCCCCTCTCCCGCCTGCGGGAGAGGGGTTGGGGTGAGGGCAAGCTCTTGCCGTTGGCCTTCAGTTTCCAAGCAAGTGAAAGCACCAGTCAGCACACCAGCAGGTTATCCTCGCCCTCCAAGCCGAACCGAAGACGCGCACGTGTCCCCACGAATCGCATTTCTCGCCAGCACTGTCGAGGCCGCACAGCAGGCCCGTGCCAGCCTGGCTGCCCGCTATGGCGATCACAACCCGGAAGACGCGGACGTGATCTGCCCGCTGGGTGGCGACGGCTTCATGCTGCAGACCCTGCATCGCCATGGCGGCAAGGGCAAGCCGGTGTTCGGCATGAAGCTGGGCACGGTCGGCTTCCTGATGAACCATCATCGCGAAGATGACCTTATCGAGCGCCTGGCTCTGGCCGAACCCGCCTACCTGCGGCCGTTGGAGATGATCGCCCAGACCGAATCCGGCACCACCACCGGTTCCTTGGCCTACAACGACGTATCGCTGCTGCGGCAAACCCGCCAGGCCGCGCATATCGGCATCGACCTCAATGGCCAGCAACGGGTGGAAGAGCTGATCTGCGACGGCGTACTGGTCTCCACGCCCGCTGGCAGTACTGCCTACAACTACTCGGCACATGGCCCGATCCTGCCGCTGGGTTCGAACACCATCGCCTTGACCCCCTTGGCGCCGTATCGCCCGCGACGCTGGCGTGGCGCCATCCTCAAGGCCGAGACCGAAGTACGCTTCCGCGTGCTCGATCCCTACAAGCGCCCGGTCAGCGTCACCGCCGATTCGCATGAAACCCGCGATGTAGTGGAAGTGACCATCCGTGAATCGCGCGAGCGCCAGGTGACCCTGCTGTTCGACCCCGAGCACAACCTCGAAGAGCGCATCCTGAGCGAGCAGTTCATGGTCTGAGGGCGGGGATCGGGGCTGGCGGGATTCGGGATTGGGGGAAGCGCGCCGCTTCCGGGTAGACTGGGTCCCGTTCCTTGATCGTATTGGGTTCATCGTCCATGGGTGACAACACTCCCCGGCTTCTCACCGTTGCGGTTACTTCGCGCGCACTGTTCGATCTCGAAGAAGGCCACGCCCTGTTCGAACGCGAAGGTCTGGAGGCCTATGCCGCCTACCAGCGGGCACACGAGGATGATGTGCTCAAGCCTGGCGTTGCCTTCCCGGTGGTGCGCAAGTTGTTGGCACTCAATGATGGTGCACCGGTGGAGACGCCGCGCGTGGAGGTGATCCTGCTGTCGCGCAATTCTGCCGATACCGGCCTGCGCATCTTCAACTCCATCCAGCACTACAAGCTGGATATCGTACGTGCCACCTTCACCGCCGGTGAGCCAACCTGGCCTTACGTCAAGCCGTTCGGCACCGATCTGTTCCTGTCGGCCAACCCGGATTCGGTGCGTCGTGCGCTGGTCAACGGCATCGCTGCAGCGACGATTCTGCCGCAGAGCGCGCAGGAGGTAGCTGCTGCTTCGGCCGCGGCAACCGATACCGGCCGTTCCAAGACCCAGCTGCGCATCGCCTTCGATGGTGACGCGGTGATCTTTGGTGATGAAAGCGAGCGCATCTCGCGCGAGCAGGGCGTGGAGGCATTCGGGCGCCATGAGCGCGAACGCGCGCATGAGCCGCTCAGCGGTGGCCCGTTCCGTAACTTCCTGTCCGCACTGCATGCCTTGCAGGCGGCGTTCCCGGCCGGCGAAGCCGCGCCAATCCGCACCGCGCTGGTAACCGCACGTTCGGCACCTGCGCATGAGCGTGTGATCCGCACCCTGCGTGAGTGGGGCGTGCGTCTGGATGAAGCCTTGTTCCTCGGCGGCCGCCACAAGGGCCCGTTCCTGGAAGCCTTCGGTGCCGACATCTTCTTCGACGATTCCCAGCACAATATCGATAGTGCACGTCAGCACGTTGCTGCTGGCCACGTGCCGCATGGTGTGGCCAATCCGGACTAAAGCTGCCGTCTGTTGTGGGAGCGGCGTAAGCCGCGAAGCAAGCAAACTGTCCGGCAGCAGACACGATGCAATCGCAGTGATCTCAGCGATTCCTGCCTGGTCAGCTTCGCGGCTTACGCCGATCCCACAAACCGGCGTTTGCATGGCGTTGCAGCCCTACATTCCCCACATGCTAGGATGAAGCCGCTTTCGCGGGTTCCAAGCTGAGCCAGCGGTAATCCTGCCGCGTCCTGATCTGCACGAATGCAGCAGATCCCTCCCGCACTGCACCCACCCGGTGATCCAGGGGCGGGGCCTGTTCCCCGACCGGTAGCGTCATGTACCTGCCATTCCCTTTCGCGCTGCCTTGCGTGGCGGCCGGGTGTTTCGCGCGCCGCGCGGGACTGGACGCATTGTCTCTCCTGCACGGCGCATAACGCGCCCTTGCGCAGTGCCGTCGCGTTTACGCGATGGCAGCTACACAGGAGAAACAACCCGAATGACCATGCGTATCGCCATTCTTGGAGCCGGCCCGAGCGGCCTGGCGCAACTTCGTGCCTTTGAATCCGCCCGTCGAGGTGGGGCTGAAGTGCCAGAGATCGTCTGCTTTGAAAAGCAATCGGATCTCGGTGGGATGTGGAACTACACATGGCGTACCGGGCTGGATGCTTATGGCGAACCCGTGCATGGCAGCATGTACCGCTACCTCTGGTCGAATGGCCCGAAGGAAGCGCTGGAGTTTGCCGACTACAGTTTCGAAGAGCATTTTGGCCGCCCGATCGCCTCCTATCCACCACGTGCCGTGCTGCGCGACTACATCATGGGCCGTATCGAAAAGAGCGGCGTGCGTGATCAGATCCGCTTCAACATGGCGGTGCAATGGGTCGATTACTCGGAGGAGACCGAGCGTTTCACCGTCACCGTCCGCGACCTGAAGAAGGATGAGCTGCTGACCGAGGAGTTCGACCGGGTCATTGTTGCTACCGGCCATTTCTCCACCCCGAATGCGCCATTCTTCGAGGGCGTGGATCGTTTTCCCGGCCGCGTGTTGCACGCGCATGATTTCCGTGACGCCTGCGAATTCGCAGACAAGGATCTGCTGCTGGTGGGGAGCAGTTATTCGGCCGAGGATATCGGCACGCAGTGCTACAAGTACGGCGCCAAGTCGGTGACCTTCAGCTATCGCAGCGCGGCAACCGGGTACGACTGGCCGGCTGCCTTTGAAGAAAAACCCCTGCTGCAGCGTGTTGAAGGCAACACCGCGCACTTCATCGATGGCAGCAGCAAGGACGTGGATGCGATCGTGCTGTGTACCGGCTACCAGCACCATTTTCCGTTCCTGCCCGATGCACTGACCCTGCGCACGCGCAATCGCTTGTATCCCGGTGATCTGTACAAGGGCGTGTTCTGGATCGACAACCCCAGGCTGATCTATCTGGGCATGCAGGACCAGTACTACACCTTCAACATGTTCGATGCGCAGGCCTGGTATGCGCGCGATGTCATCCTTGGCAGGATCACGCTGCCGGCGAGCGATGCAATGCGTGCAGACAGCGACGCCTGGCTGGCGCGTGAGGAGGCGACGACATCGGCCGAGCAGGACATCGATTTCCAGACCGAATACGTGCGGGATCTGCTTGATGCCACCGACTACCCGGACTTTAACGTCGAGGCCGTGGCCACGCTGTTCAAACAGTGGAAGCACGACAAGAAGGACGACATCCTCGGTTATCGCAATTACAGCTACCGCTCCGTGCTGACCGGCACGTTGGCGCCGCTGCATCACACCCCGTGGATGCAGGCGATGGATGATTCGCTGGAGGCTTTCCTCGCCGACAGCGTGATCGAGGAGCAGCCGCGCAGGATTGCCTGATGGAGATGGCGCCGGTCAGCCCGGCGCCTGTCCCAGTGGCAACAGGATATTGGTCAGTCGCCAGCGCAGCCCCTGGCGACTGAGTACGAACACGACTTCGCGCCCGTCTTCCAGGTGGGTCGTGGCGGTGTAGCGCGACAGGGACTCGTAGTGGCCGGTGGTATTGGCCAGCGGCTTGGCCGGCGAGGGCGGTGCCCAGGTATCGCCGCCGACGGTATCGCCGATGGCCCGCTTCCACAGGCTGTCGCCCTGCAGCAGGGCGGCAATGCCCAGCGGGGTGACGAAGGTGTCGACACCTGCGCCGGTGAGGTTGCCGGCCACGCCCAGCGCGACCTGGCCGAACAGACTCGACTGCATGTCGCTGCCGGCGCGGCGCACGATGTAATCGTTGATCTGCGCCTTGATGTTGACCCGCACCGCGCCGAAGTCGACGTGTCGCGCCAGCTTGCCGGTGTCACGCTGTTCGATGGCCTGGCTGATGCCGCGGATCGCCAGATAGGGGCCGCCGATCACGTAGGCGGCCAGCAGCACTGCGATGGCGATGACGGTGGCGAGTATCCACTTCTTCATTGCGTTGCTGTCCTCGGGATCAGGGATGTGCGGGGATGCTGGCTTCGGCCCAACGGCGCAGCATCACCAGGGTTTCGGCCCACGCCTGGCTGCAGAAGCCCAGGTACTCGCTGTCGCCGTTCCAGCCCAGGTGATGGAATTCGAGCACGGTCATTGGCTCGCCTTCGTGCGGCAGCCCGCGCCAGGCGCCTGGGCTGGCCCGGCGTGACAGATCGAAGCGGATTTCGGTACCGGTCCAGGCCGAGGCCGGGCTTTGTGGCGGGTGGCGGCTGATCACTTCCCAGCGGATGCAGCGCCCGGGGATGATCTCCAGCAGCTTCAGCGCGACCACGCCATGGCCGGAACCGGGGTTGTGGCTGATCACGGTGTCGCCGTCGATGACCGATTGCTGGTGCGGTATCCACCAGCGGCTCAGTCCCTCGGCGCTGGCCAGGCCGCTGTAGACGGTGGCCAGCGGGGCATCGATCCAGACTTGCAGGTGGATGCTGGTCATGGCGGCTTCCTGTCGAAGGTTGCCGCCAAGCGTGCCGCAAACCAGGTTGGTTTGCGTGAAGCCCGCGCCAATCAGAATTCCAGGTCCAGCGCGGCGCACAGGTAGTCGACGAACGGGCCGAGTGCGGCCAGGTCCTTGGCCAGGGTCTGGCGCAGGCGCGGGCCGGTCATCACCTCGTCGTCCAGCGAACGCCACAGCACCCAGTTGCGGTGCTTGAGGTCGTCGATGAACTCGAAATCGGCCGGGAAGCCGCGCGGCGGCCGCACCAGCTTTTCGCTGCTCTCGAACTCGTAGCGCTTGCGCGTGGCTGGCGCATGCGCGGCGGCCTTCCAGCTGCCGGGGTTGTCGAGGATGAACTGGCGCAGGCGGCGCTGTACGTCCGGCTCGGGGTGCCAGATGCCAGCACCAACAAAGCTCTCGCCCGGTGCCAGGTGGATGTAATACGACGGCGCCGGTACCTGCTTGCGACGTTCGTGGAACAGGCGAGCCCCCTGCCAGGTCTTGTACGGCGCCTTGTCGTGAGAGAAGCGCGAGTCACGGTAGATGCGGAACAGCGAGCCACCAACAGTGCGCGGATCGGCCTGGAAGTGCGTGCTGACTTCGCTCAGGTCTGGCTGCAGGTCGGTGATCAAGCGCAGGAAGGGCTGGCGTACATGATCTTCGTACTGCTGCTTGTGCTCGGCAAACCAGGTCTTGTCGTTGTGGCGGGCCAGCCCGCGCAGGAACTTGAAGCTGGCATCGCTGAAATACTGGGTCATGGTGTGTCCTGCAGGGTATGGCGCCACTGGTCCAAGGCATCCAGCAAGGCCAGTGAGTTCGGGTTGTCCTTGTGTTGCTCGCGCAACTCGGCGATCTGCGCGATGTACTCGGGCAAGGTCTGCTCGGCCATGCCCGGGGTGGAAAAGCGGTGCTGACGATACGCATCCCAGCGTGAGCGCGCGGTGTCGTCCAGGGTTTGCGGGTGGTTGCGGGCGCGGTAGCGGAACAGCAGCTCGGGCAGGCGCGGATCGCGGAAGCGCTGTTCCAGCTCGGCCAATGCTTCCGGCGGTGCAGTGCGCGCCTTGCTGAGCAGGCCCTTGTCACCTTCGGCCAGGAAGCCGTCATACAACGAGGCATCGGCGTCGATCGGACCGTCATTTACGCGCTCACGCGCGAACACCTGGCGGGCCTTCTCGGCCAGCTGCGGGGCGAGTGCGCGCAGTTTCGCGGCCTTGGCTTCAATCACCGCAGGATCGATGGCCAGACGCTCGAAGTCGGCATCGCGCAGATGGTTCCAGGCAACCAGCGCCGGTACTTTGTTGAGATGGACCTCTTTCAGCGGAATGCGCTGCTGGCCTTCGGGCAGGTCGGCCGCGCGGGTATACAGGCGCGCGGTGATCTCCTCCACCGACAGCTCGAGCAACGGTTCGATATCACCTTCCAGATCGAACACGATGACCCGATTGTTGATATGCGGATGACGTGCCAATGGCAGCACCGGTGCGGCGCATAGGCGGCTGGCCGGGTAGCGCATCGAGATGTGCAGTACCGGCTCCATCGCCACCACGTCGAGCAGGCTGCCGACATAGCGTTTGTCGCGCAGGCGCAGTGCGTAATCCCACATGCGTGGCTGTGCCTCACGGAAGCGCCGGGCCATGCCGATAGTGGCGTAGACGTCGGACAGTGCTTCGTGGGCGTCGCCTTCGCGCACGTCATTGGCCAGCGCAAGATGCTCGAGCTTGAACGAGGTGGCGCCGTCTTCACGCTTGGGCCAGTTGATGCCGTCCGGGCGCAGCGCGTGCACCAACCGCAGCATGTCGAGCAGGTCCCAGCGCGAATTGCCGCTGCGCCACTCGCGCTCATAGGGATCATGGAAATTGCGGAACAGGCCGTAGCGCACAAACTCGTCATCGAAGCGCAAGGTGTTGTAACCCAGCGTGCAGGTCTGTGGCTTGCTCATCAACTCGTTGATGCGGGCGAAGGCCTCGGCCTCGCTGACACCTTCGGCCAACGCATGCTGCGGGGTAATGCCGGTGATCAAGGTAGCGACCGGCGAGGGCAGCAGGTCGTCGGCCGGCTTGACGTAGAAACTGACTGGTTCGTCGATGACTTTCAGGTTGGCATCGGTGCGCACTGCCGCGAACTGGGCGATGCGGGTGCGACGCGGGTCCTGGCCGAAGGTTTCCAGGTCATAGAACAGGAAGCTCTCGGCCATCAGTGCGCTCCTTCCAGTACCGGCAGGCGGTCGTGGATTACCTGCTCCAACCCGGCCCAGTCGATGTTTTCCAGCGAGTCATGGCCGGCGGTGGCGTCGGCCAGGATGGTCTGCTGCAGGCGGGTGCGTTCAAGCGCGACTGCATACGGCGTGTGCAGGAAGGTGACCATCGTGTAATGCGGCACGAAACGGGTGGGCCAGCGCGCCTGCAGCGCCTGCTCCAGCTCGCGCTGCAGCAGGTAGCTCGGGTCGGCGACGCGGTCGCGCATCTCCAGATAATTGTCCAGGGCCATCTGCTGGATGGCGGCGGCATTGGGTTTGCGCTCGGCTTCAAAAGCGGCGAAGGCTTCTTCGGTGCCGGGATACTCGGCCAGGCAGCGTGCCAGCACCACGCAGTCTTCGAACGCGCAGTTCATGCCCTGGCCGTGGAACGGCACCATCGCATGCGCAGCGTCGCCGATCAGCACGGCCTTGCCGCGCTGATGCCAGCGTTCCAGGTACAGCGTGCCGAGCAGGCCGGGTGGATGCTGTTCCCAGTCGGCGCGCAGGTCCGGTATCAACGGCAGCGCATCAGCGAAGTCGCGCTGGAACAGTGCTTCTGCTTCCGCACCATTGCGCACCGTTGCGAAACTGGGCTCGCCCTCATTGGGCAGGAACAAGGTGACGGTGAAGGTGCCTTCATCGTTGGGCAGGGCGATGCACATGTAGTTGCCGCGCGGCCAGATGTGCAGGGCGTTGGCTTCGATCTGGAAGCCGCCATCGGCTGCTGGCGGGATCTCCAGTTCCTTGTAGGAGTGATCGAGGAACTCGATGCGCTCGCCCAAGGGCAGCTTGCGATTCATCGCTGCACGCAGCGCCGAGCCAGCGCCATCGGCACCGATCAACGGCGTGTTGAAGTGGATGTCGTGTGGCTGGTCGTCGCGGTCATCGATGAAGCGTGCATAGCCTGCATCAAAGTCCACGGTATGCAGGCGACGATGGAAATGCACGGTTGCACCGGCTTCTTCGGCCAGCTGCAGCAAGGTGGTGTTGAGGTCCTTGCGGTGCACCGACCAGATCACTTCGCTGTCATCGCGGCCGTAGCGCTGCAGGTCGGCCGCGCCTTCGCGCGGGTGCACCATGCGCCCGCGCATCATCACCGCCTTGGCCATCACTTCGTCTTCGACGCCGGCCTGGCGCAAGGCATTGCGGCCGCGTTCGGCCAGTGCGAGATTTATCGAGCGACCGGACTCGTAGTCGGCGATGCGCGGATCACCGCGCCGTTCGTAGATGGTGATCTTCCAGCCCTGCCGCGACAGCAGGATGGCGAGCAGGGAACCGGCCAGGCCGGCGCCGATCAGGGTGAGACTGCGTGGGGTGGGGGTGTTCAAGTCACAGTATTCCGTTGGTCAGACGCCAGCCCAGGTTTCCACTTCGTCGACGAAGCGGTAGACATCGCTGTAGCGGTTGTACAAAGGCGTGGGCGAGATGCGGATGACATCGGGCTCGCGCCAGTCGCCGAGCACGCCGACCGATTGCAGGTACTCGAACAGCGAGCGGCCCTGCGCGCGACCGCCGGCCACGCGCAGCGACAACTGGCAGCCGCGGCGCTCGGGTTCGGCAGGCGTGATGATCTGCAGCACATGATCCAGGCGCGCACGCACCATGGTTTCCAGGTAGCCGGTGATCTTCAGCGATTTGGTGCGCAGTGCGTCCATGCCGGCCTCGTCATACAGCGCCAGCGATGCTCGCAGTGGAGCCAATCCGAGCACCGGCGGATTGCTCAGCTGCCAGCCTTCCGCGCCCAGCTCGGGCACGAACTCCGGTGCCATCTGGAAGCGGGTGGCCTGCTCATGACCCCACCAGCCGGCGAAGCGCGGCAACGAGGTGTCCCTGGCGTGGCGTTCGTGCACGAAGGCGCCAGCAACCGCACCCGGACCGGCATTCAAGTATTTGTAGTGGCACCACACCGCGAAATCCGGCGCGACATCGTGCAGGTTCAACGGCACGTTGCCGACCGAGTGGGCGAGATCGAAGCCGATGTTGGCGCCGTGCGCACGAGCGAGGCGGGTGATCGCATCGAGGTCGAACACCTGGCCGGTGCGGTACTGCACGCCCGGCCACAGTACCAGCGCGACACGCTTGCCGTGTTCGCTGATGGCCTGCTCGATGGCCTGCATCGAAATGGTGCCGCTGGCTTCGTCCGGCTGCACCTCGATCAGGTCGGTGGCTGGGTTGAAGCCATGGAAGCGGATCTGTGCCTCGACCGCATGGCGGTCGGTCGGGAAGGCGCCGGCTTCCATCAGGATCGCCGGGCGCTCGCTGCTCGGGCGGTAGAAGCTGACCATCATCAGATGCAGGTTCACGCTCAGCGTGTTCATTGCCACCACTTCATGCGGCAGCGCGCCGACCACGCCGGCCAGCGAATCGCGCACCAGGCGGTGATAGCTCAGCCATTGCGTCGGACCGGTGAAGTGGCCTTCGACGGCGATGCGGCCCCACTGGTCCATCACTTCCTGCACCATCGCCTGGGCGCCGCGTGGCTGCAGGCCCAGTGAGTTGCCGACGAAATAGGCTTGATCGGTACCCTGGTGCTGCGGGATCAGGAACTGACTGCGCAGGTGGCGCAGCGGATCGGCAGCATCAAGTGCGGTGGCGTGAGCGGGTGACAGCGTTTCGTTCATCGGTGCGGACACGTCGAGGATGTACCCGCAGTGTAACCGCGCCCGACCACTCAGGCTTCTGGCGTGACCGGTCTGGGCAGTGGATGTACAGCGCCGCATTGTGTGCAGGTACGGTGTTCGGTCGAGGCATGGAACCGGTCGAAGACCTTGGGCAGATCGGTCTCGATGTTCTTCAGGTGGAAGAACTCCTCGTAGATCTTGTGATTGCACTGCTGGCAGAACCACATGAAGCCATCGAGCTCATGGTCCAGGCGCTTGCGCTCGACCACCAGGCCGATCGAACCGGGCATGCGCTGCGGCGAATGCGGCACGCGCGGTGGCAGCAGGAAGATCTCGCCGGCGCGGATCGGGATGTCGCGAACCGCGCCGTCTTCCTGCACGCGCAGCACCATTTCGCCTTCCAGCTGGAAGAACCATTCCGGGCCCTCGTCCCAGTGGTAGTCGTTGCGGCTGTTCGGGCCGGCAACCACCATGACGATGAAGTCACCGTTCTCGATCATCTTGTTGCCGACTGGCGGCTTCAGGAGATGGCGGTGTTCTTCGATCCAGCCGAGCAGGTTCAGGGGTAGGGGGAGCATGCGGGGCCTTTATGGTGGCGATGCAGTTGCTGTTCCCTTCTCCCACTGGGAGAAGGTGCCCGTAGGGCGGAAGAGGGTCGGTTGTGCCTTGAGCGCGGACCTACCCTCACCCCAACCCCTCTCCCACAGGGAGAGGGGCTCTCAATCTCAGTGCCTTTTGCCCTTCCGCGGCACAAACGACAGCGCCTTCTCATACGCCGGCTGCAGCTCTTCCGGCGAGCCCACATCAATGCCCATCTCGCTGACGCGGCCGTCGCGCAGGCTGTAGACCCAGCCGTGCACCATCAGCTTCTGGCCACGGGCCCAGGCGTCCTGCACGATGGTCGAGCGGCAGGCGTTGACCACCTGCTCGATCACGTTCAACTCGCACAGGCGCGCGTGGCGCAGCTCCGGATCGTCGATCTGCGACAGGATGTCGTCGTGCTTCTGGGCGACATCACCGACGTGGCGCAGCCAGTTGTCGGCGAGGCCGACACGCACCTTGTTCAAGGCCGCATGCACGCCGCCGCAGCCGTAATGGCCGACGATCAGGATGTGCTTGATCTTGAGCTGGTCCACGGCGTACTGGATCACGCTCAGGCAGTTCAGATCGGTGTGCACCACCACGTTGGCGATGTTGCGGTGGACGAAGATCTCGCCCGGGGCCATGCCGATGATCTGGTTGGCCGGTACCCGCGAATCGGAGCAGCCGATCCACAGGTATTCCGGACTCTGCTGCTTGGACAGTTGCTGGAAGAACTCGGGATCTTCCTTCTCGATCCGGTCCGCCCATTCGCGGTTCTTCTGCAGCAGGTTATGGATGTCTTTCATGGTGAAGCTTCCCTTGCGATCTTGAGGGGGAGGGCGCTGCTGCGCGTTTGCACGGCAGCGTCGCGGGAAACGGGGCGCGGCTCAGGCATCAGGCTGGTCGCCGTGCTCACTGCGATACAGCTGCATCCACTGCGCCAGTTCGCGGGCGTCAGGGGTGTCTAGGGCCTGCAAGGCTTCGATCACCGCCAGCTGGTTTGCCTGCGGGTGGTTCTGGCTCAGCTTCAGCTTGATCTGGATCTGCTGCACGTCCAGGCGGAAGCCTACGATGGCGCGCAGCGATGGAGCGTGATCGTCCAGGCTGGCATCAAACTGCCAATCCTGGCCGACGCTGGCCTCGAAGAAGTTGCTGGTGTCCGATAGCAGCTGTGCCAAGCCCGCCGTGTCATCGAAGCTGTGCAGTTCGCCGACAAGTTCAGCGGCTGCGTAGTTCCAGGTGGGAACGCGCGCCGCGCTTTCCTTGTCCGGGTACCAGCTGGCCGAGACATAGCCCTGCGGGCCGTTGACCAATACCTTGGCGCGGCCGAGCTGGCGGGACTGTTTGTTGGCCCTGGCCCAATGGCCGATCAGTTCGACCTTGTGCCCTTCGCGCCGGTACAACACCGGCACGCGGGTCAGTTCGGGCAGGCCGTCGTCGCCGGTGGTCAGCAGGGTCACG
The DNA here is from genome assembly GCF_056854515.1 of Stenotrophomonas sp. STEN063. Classification (NCBI taxonomy): domain Bacteria; kingdom Pseudomonadati; phylum Pseudomonadota; class Gammaproteobacteria; order Lysobacterales; family Lysobacteraceae; genus Stenotrophomonas; species Stenotrophomonas sp. STEN063. The sequence goes on along the minus strand of NZ_JBXFWF010000046.1, from coordinate 16,893 downwards.
AATGGATCGCGCGCCAGCAGGCGGTCCAGCCAGAGCAGCTCGGTCTCGACGAAGGCGCGCTGGGCGAACACGAAAGGCCGCTTAGACCCGGGTGCCGAGCAGCTGCACCATGCGCTCGCGCAGCGTGTCGTCGTCGCCCTGCGGCGGGCTCACTTCGTGCAGCGAGAAACCACGATGCAACGCGTCTTCTTCGTCCAGGCCGTCAAAGGCCACGAACTCGGCGTCGAACAGCTGTGCACGAGCGGTGTCTTCGCTGTCGTAGCTCAGCGTGTTGCCATCGCTGTCCAGGATTTCAGCAGTGCCGCCTGGACGGACCCGCAGGCGCGCCCAGATCAGGGTGCCGCCGAGCTGTGCCAGCCACCACTGGTCGGGAGTGTTCTCGAAATCAGTCATTTCATTACCTGCGAAAAAAGCCACAACAGCAGTGCCATGCCCAGTCCGCCGAGCATCACCAGCAAGGCGATGCGGGCGGGTGTGGCCAAGCCGGACAGCGAGCGGTCGGCGATGCCGGTGAAGCCGCGGCCCAGCAGCCAGCGCAGGCACTCTGGTTTGAGAAAGGCGCCGGCACCCAATTCGGTGGCCAGCGCCGGATGCCGGTCGCGGATATGGACCAGCGTCAACGGCCAGAAAATCAGGAAGGCGCTGAGGCCGGCAATGGCCACGCCAACGAAGCAAAGAGCGAAGAACAAGGTCAACGGCGCCGCCTCCTGTTACTGGATCAGATGAATCAGTACTCCGCCGAACCCGGTGCACGCGGGTAGGGGATCGCGTCGCGGATGTTGGACAGGCCGCAGACGTAGACCACCAGGCGCTCGAAGCCCAAGCCGAAACCAGCATGCGGCACCGAACCGTAACGACGGAAATCGCGGTACCACTGGTAGTGGTCCGGGTCCAGGCCGAACTGCGCCATGCGTGCGTCGAGCACGTTCAGGCGCTCTTCGCGCTGGCTGCCGCCGATGATCTCGCCGATGCCCGGGGCCAGCACGTCCATCGCGGCGACGGTCTTGCCGTCGTCGTTCAGGCGCATGTAGAAGGCCTTGAAGTGCTCCGGGTAGTTGGTGACCACGACCGGGCGGCCGACGTGCTCCTCGGTCAACCAGCGTTCGTGCTCGGTCTGCAGGTCCAGGCCCCATTCGACCGGGTAGTCGAACTTCTTGCCGGACTTCTGCAGCAGGCTGATCGCGTCGGTGTACTCGATGCGCTCGAACGGTGCGTTGACGAAGGCTTCAAGGCGGGTGATGGCGTCCTTCTGCACGCGTTCGGCAATGAAGGCCATGTCGTCGGCGCGCTCGTCGAGCACTGCGCGGAACAGGTACTTCAGGAAATCCTCCGCCACACGTGCGTTTTCGGCCAGGTCGGCGAAGGCGATTTCCGGCTCCACCATCCAGAACTCGGCCAGGTGGCGGGTGGTGTGGCTGTTCTCGGCACGGAAGGTCGGGCCGAAGGTATAGACCTTGCTTAGTGCCAGGCAGTAAGCCTCGACGTTGAGCTGGCCGGACACGGTCAGGAAGGTTTCCTTGCCGAAGAAGTCACGGCTGAAGTCGATCTGGCCATCGCTGGTGCGGGGCAGGTTGGCCATGTCCAGCGTGGAGACGCGGAACATCTGGCCGGCACCCTCGGCATCGGAGGTGGTGACGATGGGCGTGCTGATCCAGTAGAAGCCGTTCTCGTGGAAGTAACGGTGCACGGCCTTGGACAGGCAGTCGCGGATACGGGTGACCGCGCCGAACAGGTTGGTGCGCGGGCGCAGGTGCGCCACTTCGCGCAGGAACTCCGGCGACATCGGCTTGGGCTGGATCGGGTAGGTCAGCGGGTCTTCGACCCAGCCAACGATTTCAAGGCTCTGCGCCTGGATCTCGAAGCTCTGGCCCTTGCCCTGCGACTTGACCAGGGTGCCGGTGGCGATCACCGAGCAGCTCGGGGTCAGCTTCTTGATGTCCTCGAAATTGGACAGCGCTTCGGTGGCCACGACCTGGATCGGGGCGAAGCCCGAGCCATCGCTGACGTTGACGAAGGCCAGTCCAGCCGAGCCGCGCACCGTGCGGACCCACCCGCGGACTGTGACTTCTCCGCCTTCCGGGAACTTCCCGGCAAGGGCGTGTGCAACGCTGACCACCGTCATGACTTGAATCCTCTGTTGATCGACTCGATCTGTGAATGCGAGATTTTAGCGGTTCAACACCCGGGCAGGCGAGCATTTATCAGCGCTTGCAGTCCGGCGGACCGCCTCCATCTATAATTGGACCGTAATTCTGCTGGAGTCGCCCCACCATGGCTGTTCATCTGACCCCCATCGCCCATTCCCGCGTGCAGCGCTTCGTCAGCGGCACCCCGGGTGCGCTTGGCCTGCGTTTTGGCGTGACCCGCACCGGTTGCTCGGGCTGGGGCCATGTCACCGACTTGGCCAAGGATGAGCGCGAGGGCGACACCGTATTCGAGCAGGAAGGCGTGCGCATCTACGTGGACGCGCAGAGCCTGCCGCTGGTGGATGGCACCGAAATCGACTTCGGCAAGCAGGGCCTGAGCGAGACGTTCACCTTCAAGAATCCCAACGCAGCGGCCGAATGCGGCTGTGGCGAGAGCTTCACCACCGACGACATGCACCGCTGAGAAGAGCGGTGGCTAGGCTTTTGTAGGAGCGGCGTAAGCCGCGAAGCAGGCCAGTTGTCCGGGCCGGGAAGGCCCGGCGCACGGGGCGCTTCCCCTGTAGAGCCGAGCCATGCTCGGCTGAAGCATTCCCGGTGCTGCCCGGGATTCTGCATAAGGCCCCTGCCGAACATGGCTCGGCATTACCGGCTAGGTTCCGAAATCTTCGCTGAGCCTGTCGATCTGGTGCATTCGGGCATGCAGGATGGTGACGACACCGATGTCCCCGTTGGAAAGCCGTCGCCAGTACACGACATGCTGCTCGTAACGAAAGAAGAAGCCATCAATGCCGAATTCGCCCGGAATGGGGCGTGATGGCGTAAGTCGTGACGAAACGCCATCCAGCGCCTCGAACAATCCGTTGATGTAGCGCTCCGCCTGTTCTTCGCCCCACTGGTCCCGCGTGTAGCGGTAGATCTCGTCAAGCCGGTAGGACGCGGCTTCCTGGATTCGGACCTGGGTCATGCTCCGGTGCTCAACGCCGGTTACGGGCAATGACCTCGGCTGCCGTCAACGGCTGGTACGACGACTCCGGCGCGGCAAAGGCGTGAGCCAGCTCCGCCTTGAGTCGCTCGAAAGCTTCAGCCTCCGTACGTTCCTTGTCACGTCGGATCAAATCGCGCATGTATTCGCTGACATTCTCATAAGCGCCGTGTTCTCCCACGTTGGCGGCCACGAAGTCGCTCAAGGGGCCGCTGAGGCGAACCGTCATGGTCGTGGTGCTTGCTCGTGACATGGGAGTCTCCGGTTGCGACTGTATTCAATATTATTCCTTTTTGAATACAGGCGTTGCCGCCGCCGGTTCAGCCGTCCAGACAGGGGTTGGCGGCCTGGGTTGAGGTGCTGGCGCGTCGCTGCAGCGCCACCGCGATACCCCACAGCAGCAGACCAACCGCTGCCGTCGCCGCGCCTACATAGCCGGTGGATGCGTGGCCATAGCCGGCGCCAATCGCCATGCCGCCCAGCCACGGGCCCAGCGCATTTGCGGTATTGAAAGCGGCATGGTTCGAGGCCGCGGCCAGGGTCTGGGCCTCGCCGGCGGCGTCCATCAGGCGGGTCTGCAGGGCGACGGCCAGCGCGCCCATCGTGCCCACGGCGATGATCGCCGGCACCATTGCCCAGGCCGAGTTCGCGGCCAGCGGGAACAGCATCAGCACCACGATGGACCATGCCAGCAGCACGCCGGCAGCGCGGAACTGCAGCCGGTCGACCAGCTTGCCGCCGGCAACATTGCCGATGATCGCGCCGACGCCGAACAGGCCGACCGCGACCGGCATCCAGCGTTCATTGATGCCGGTGACGTTGACCAGGGTGGGGGCCAGATAGGTGAATACGCAGAACATGCCGGCAAAGCCGATCGCGCCGATAGCCAAGGCCAGCCATACCTGGGTGGTGTTGAAGGCGCGCAGTTCGCGCATCGGCGAAGTGCGGACCTCGTTGGGGTCTGCCGGCAACTGCCGGGCAACCATCGTCACCGTGGCAAGGGCGAGCAGGCTGACCAGCACGAAGGCGCTGCGCCAGTTGAACTGCTGGCCAAGCCAGGTGGTCAGCGGGTTGCCGAGCAGGATGGCGATGGACAGGCCCAGCAGCACCTTGGAGACAGCGGCGCCGCGCTGTTCCGGCGGGCTGATCGAGGCGGCAACCAGCATGGCCACACCGAAATAGGCGCCGTGCGGCAGGCCGGCGACGAAGCGCGCCAGCAGCATCGTGTGGTAGCTCGGCGCCAGCGCGCTGGCCAGGTTGCCGATGGCGTAGAAGCCCATCAGCCATAGCAGTAGGCTGCGGCGGCGCAGGCTGGCGCCGGCAAAGGCCAGCAGCGGTGCGCCGACCACCACGCCGATGGCGTAGGCGCTGATCAGGTGCCCGACCTGGGCTTCGCTGATTGCCAGGCCGCGGCTGATTTCCAGCATCAAGCCCATGCTGGCGAACTCGCTGGTGCCGATGGCGAAGCCGCCCAGTGACAGTGCGATGAGGATGAAAGTGCGCTGGCGCGGCGTCAGCTGCGCTGCCAGGGAAAGCGTGGAATTCACGTCAGGCGGTCCGGGGAGGGCGTGGAATCGGTTACATAGTGTACTGTTGCGCCGCAGCATCCGTGACGACCGAGGCTCGTCGCGGCGACGGATGCTGTGTTGCACGGGCCGGGGTAACTTGCCTCCAGTTCACTTCCAGTGGATAATGCCCGGCTTCCTGCGCTCCCAGTGCAGGATCCCTTGCCCCACCGCGAAGTACAGCGGGGGGCTGTCCAGCCCGTCAGGGCTATATCCGAAAGGTATAAAAACATGAGTCGTCATTACGAAGTCGTGTTCCTGGTCCACCCGGATCAGAGCGAACAGGTCCCCGCCATGATCGAGCGCTACAAGGCGCTGGTCGAAGCCGGCAACGGCACCATCCACCGTCTGGAAGATTGGGGCCGCCGCCAGCTGGCTTACCCGATCCAGAACCTGGTGAAGGCTCACTATGTTCTGCTGAACATCGAAGCCGACCAGGCAGTTCTGAACGAACTGACCGAGAGCTTCCGCTTCAACGACGCCGTGCTGCGCAACCTGGTCATCAAGCGTGACGAGGCTGACACCGAGCAGTCGCTGATCATGAAGAGCAAGGACGAGAAGGGTGACAAGCCCGAGCGTGGCGAGCGCCGTCGTCGTGACGACGAAGAAGGTGCATCTTCCAACAATGACGAAGCCGGCGACGACGCCGCTTCTGCTGAATAAGGAGCACTTTCATGTCCAAGTTCTTCCGCCGCCGCAAGTTCTGCAAGTTCACCGCTGAAGGCGTGAAAGAGATCGATTACAAGGATCTCAACACCCTGCGTCAGTACCTGACCGAGAACGGCAAGATCGTTCCGAGCCGCGTGACCGGCACCAAGTCCAAGTACCAGCGCCAGCTGGCCACGGCCGTCAAGCGCGCCCGTTTCCTGGCCCTGATCCCGTACACGGACAACCACGACGTCTAATCCGATTTTTCGGAAGAACCCGCATCCGTTGCGGGTTCTCGACAGGAAATCCGGCCTTGGCCGGATTTTCCGCATCCACCGTCCTATTCGGACAGCAAGCGTTGCGGAGCCATCGGCGCCGCTAACGAATAACGGAGCTACACCATGAAGCTGATTCTTATCCAGAAAGTGACCAACCTCGGCGGCCTGGGCGACCTGGTTGACGTGAAGCCGGGCTACGGCCGTAACTTCCTCGTGCCGCAGGGCAAGGCCGTTCCGGCCACCGCCAGCAACATCGCCGAGTTCGAAGCCAAGCGTGCTGAGTACGAAGCCAAGGCCCAGGCCTCGCACAACGATGCCGAAGCCCGCGCTGCCAAGTTCGAAGGCGCCAGCGTCACCATCGGTGCGCACGCTTCGACCGAAGGCAAGCTGTACGGTTCGGTTGGCCCGCGCGATATCGCTGAAGCCTTCACCGCTGCCGGCCTGGAGCTGAGCAAGAGCGAAGTGATCCTGGGCGAAGGCGCTTTCCGCAACGTTGGCGAGTTCGACGTCATCGTCAAGCTGCACGCCGATGTGGAAACCACCGTCAAGGTCATCGTCGAAGCCGACGCCTGATCCTGCCGTACTGGTTGTAAAGAACGGGCGCCGCGAGGCGCCCGTTTCTTTTGGCCGTCTGGTGGGTCTGGTCACCGATGGCCATGGGTGTCGCTATACTCGGTTGCCAGTGCCGTGCTTTGATCGTTGAATTCCCCGGAATATCAATAGGTTGAGTGCGGGAAGGGAACCTCCGGAACCTCATTCCGGATGTCGGCAGTTGTTGCCGATGTCCGCCAACAGCCCGATTCCATGCGTCTATCCACGATCAAGCTCTCCGGTTTCAAGTCGTTCGTCGATCCGACGACGTTGCACCTGCCGACCAATATGACTGGCGTTGTCGGTCCGAACGGCTGTGGCAAGTCCAACATCATCGATGCGGTGCGCTGGGTGATGGGCGAGAGCTCGGCCAGCCGCCTGCGCGGCGATTCGCTGACCGATGTGATCTTCTCCGGTTCGGCCGGGCGCAAGCCGGTGTCGCAGGCGACGGTGGAGCTGATCTTCGATAATTCCGACCACACGATCTCCGGTGAGTACGCCTCGTTCAACGAGATATCGGTCAAGCGCACGGTCAGCCGTGATGGCAGCAGCAACTATTACTTGAACGGCACCAAGTGCCGCCGCCGCGATATCACCGATCTGTTCCTGGGCACCGGGCTTGGCCCGCGCAGCTACTCGATCATCGAGCAGGGCATGATCAGCCAGATCATCGAGGCGCGCCCGGAAGACCTGCGCGTGTACCTGGAAGAAGCCGCCGGCATCTCCAAGTACAAGGAGCGCCGCAAGGAAACCGAAACACGCATCCGCCACACCCGCGAGAATCTGGATCGGCTCAACGACCTGCGCGAGGAAATCGGCAAGCAGCTCGAGCACCTCAAGCGCCAGGCGCGGCAGGCCGAGCAGTACCAAGCGTTGCAGGAAGAACGCCGGGTCAAGGACGCGGAATGGAAGGCGCTGGAATACCGTGGCCTCGATGGCCGTCTGGGTGGCCTGCGCGAAGCCCTGTCGCGCGAAGAAACCAAGCTGCAGCAGTTGATTGCCGAGCAGCGCGAAGCGGAAAGCCGCATCGAAACCGGCCGTGTGCGCCGCGAAGAAGCGGCCGAGAATTTGAACAAGGCGCAGGCCGATGTGTACCAGGTGGGCAGCACCCTGGCCCGGCTTGAGCAGCAGATTCACCACCAGCGGGAACTGGCGCAGCGCCTGCACAAGGCACACGACGAAACCCGTCAGGCGCTGACCGAACTGGGCCAGCACATCAGCGGCGACGAGGCCAAGCTGCTGGTGTTGCGTGAGTCGGTGGAGAATGCCGAGCCGCAGCTGGAGCAGCTGCAGGAAGATAACGAGATCCGCCAGGAAGTACTGCGCGAGGCCGAGGCCAAGCTGGCCGACTGGCAGCAGCGTTGGGAGGCGCATAACCGCAACACCTCCGAAGCAACCCGCTCCGGCGAGGTCGAGCGCACCCGCGTGGACTATCTGGACAAGCAGGTGCTTGAAGCCGACCGTCGCCGCGAAGCATTGCAGGCAGAACGCGCCGGCCTGGATCTGGATGCGCTGGCCGAGGCCTTCGAGCAGCTGCAGCTGGAACATGAGACCCAGAAGACCGCGCTGGAAACCCTGAACGAGCAGGTCGAGCTGCGCAAGGAGTCGGTGACGGCACTGCAGGAACAGCAGCGCACCGGTCAGTCGGAACTGGCCGATGTGCGCAAGCAGGCACAGTCGGCGCGCGGCAGGTTGTCGTCGCTGGAGACGCTGCAGCAGGCGGCGCTGGGTCAGGAAGAAGGTGCAGCGGCCGCATGGCTGAAGGCGCGTGGCCTGGACACGGCCGCGCGCGTTGGCGAGCGCATCACCGTTGAAGGCGGCTGGGAGAACGCGGTTGAAAGCGCGCTTGGGCAACTGATCGAAGGCGTGCTGGTGGATGCGCCGGAAGCCCTGGTTGATGCGCTGGCTGAGCTGGGCGAAGGGCGCATCGCACTGGTTGCTGATGCAGGCGGCAAGGCTGACTTCGCGCCGACCTCATTGGCGGCAAAAGTGCAGGGGCCGCTGGCCATCCGTCGTCTGCTGGCGCATCTGCATGGCGCTGAAGACCTGGCGCAGGCGCAGCAGTTGCAACGCACGCTCGGCGACAGCGAATCGGTGATCACCCGCAGCGGTGAGCGTCTGGGCCGGGGCTGGGTGCGCATGTCGCGTTCCGGCGCGGCCGAGCAGGGCGCGCTGCTGCGCGAGCGCGAGATCGTCACCTTGCGCGAGCAGATCGAATCCCTGCAGGAACGTGAGGCTGCGTTGGAACAGCAGCTGGCTGGCCTGCGTGAGCAATTGTTGGCCGCCGAGCAGCAGCGCGAAGACGTGCAACGCTCGTTGTATCAAGCGCATCGCGCCGGCTCCGAACTGGCGGGGCAGATGCAGAGCCAGCAGGGCAAGCTGGAATCCACGCGCACGCGCATTGAACGTATCGAGGCTGAGCTGGCGCAGCTGCTTGAAACGCTGGATGTCAGTCGTGAGCAGGCGAGCGAGGCGCGCCTGCGACTGGATGAGGCGGTGTCCAGCATGGGCGACCTGGAGTCGACCCGGCATGCGCTGGAAAGCGAGCGCAGGCAGATGAGTGATGCCCGCGATCAGGCCCGTGATGCTGCACGCAATGTGCGCGACAGCATGCATGCGCTGGCGTTGACGCTGGAGTCGCAGCGCACCCAGATCAGTTCGCTGAGCCACGCGCTGGAACGCATGGGCACCCAGCGCGGTCAGCTGGATTCACGTCTTGGCGAACTGCACTCGCAGCTGGATGAGGGCGATACGCCGGTCCATACGCTGGAAGCCGAGCACCAGAACGCTTTGGCCGAGCGTGTGCGTGTTGATCGCGTGCTCGCCGAAGCGCGTACTTTGCTTGACGGTATCGATCACGAGCTGCGTGGCCTGGAGCAGACCCGCCACCAGCGCGACGAACAGTCGCTCGCCCAGCGCGAGCGCATCTCGCAGCGCAAGCTCGATCAGCAGGCCTTGGTGCTCAGCGCCGAGCAGCTGTCGGCCGCGGTAGAGAAGGCCGGCTTCGTGCTGCAGGACGTGATCAATACCTTGCCCGAAGATGCGCGCCTGTCCGACTGGGAATCGACGGTGCACCAGATCGATGGCCGCATGCGTCGCCTGGAACCGGTCAACCTGGCGGCGATCCATGAGTACGGTGAGGCCTCGCAGCGCTCCGAATACCTGGAGGCGCAGAACGTCGATCTGAATACCGCACTGGAAACCCTGGAGGACGCTATCCGCAAGATCGACCGCGAAACCCGCGGGCGCTTCAAGGACACCTTCGACCGGGTCAATTCCGGCGTGCAGGCGCTGTACCCGCGCCTGTTCGGCGGTGGCCATGCCTACCTGGAGCTGACCGGCGAAGACCTGCTCGACACCGGTGTGACCATCATGGCGCGGCCGCCGGGCAAGCGCGTGTCCAATATCTCGCTGCTGTCCGGCGGTGAGAAGGCGATGACCGCGGTGGCGCTGGTGTTTGCGATCTTCCAGCTCAACCCGGCCCCGTTCTGCCTGCTGGACGAGGTGGATGCGCCGCTGGACGAGGCCAACGTCGGTCGCCTGGCCAATATGGTCAAGGAAATGAGCGAGAAGGTGCAGTTCCTGTTCGTCAGCCATAACAAGGCGACGATGGAGGCGGCGCACCAGTTGTCGGGTGTCACCATGCGTGAGCCGGGTGTCAGCCGACTGGTCAGTGTTGATCTGGAAGAGGCTGCCCGATTGGCGGGCGCGGCCTGACGTGCCATCCTTTAACCACCTGAACGATTAATCCGGAGACTTCAGCGCATGTCTGACACGGCACTGTTGCGTATCGGCATTCTGGTTGCCGGCGTTTTGCTGGTAGCGGCCATTTTCTTTTTCAGCCGGCCAAAGCGCCTGGCCCAAGGCAAGCGCAAAGAACCTGCCAGTGGTGAGCAGCCGCGGCGCGAGCCGGTGCTGGGCGGTGCCGATGGCGCTGCAGGTGCCGAGCTGGGCGAGGGTGGTGCAGAAGGCGACGGCGTGAGCCAGCCCGAGCTTGGCCTCCCTGACGTGGACGAAGGCAACCTGAGTGAGCTCGGCAAGCGGCCTACCCAGGATTTCGACAAGATTGTCTCGCTGTACGTGGCTGCCCGTTCCGGGCAGGTGCTGCGTGGCGAGGACATTGTGGTGGCAGCGGAAAAGACTGGCCTGGTCTTCGGCTACATGAATGTGTTCCACCGTCTGGTGGAAGGGCATTCGGAGCGCGGCCCGATCTTCTCGATGGCCAGCATCATGAAGCCGGGCAGTTTCGACATGGCCAACATCCGCGAGATGGAAACCCCGGCCATTGCGTTCTTCCTGACACTGCCGGCGCCGATGACCGCGCTTGATGCCTGGGAAAAGATGCTGCCCACCGTGCAGCGCATGGGCGAGCTGCTGGATGGCGTGGTGCTGGATGACAGCCGCAATGCGCTGGGTCGCCAGCGCATCGCGCATATCCGCGATGATCTGCGTGCCTACGACCGCCAGCATCAGGCGCCGCCGCTGACCAAGTCGCCGCGTTGGTGAAGCTTTAACAGCTACCCCTCCCCAGCCCTCCCTTGGCTACGCCAAGGGAGGGGCAGGGCTTTTCTCCCTCCCTTGTGCGCAGCGCAGGGGAGGGTCGGGGAGGGGGGGGCGCAACAAACGTAAATCCCAAGCACCACCAGCTCACCCGCGCCAACACTCCGCGCAGGTAAAATCGCCGCATGAACCAAAACACCGCCGCCACCCAGCGCATCAGCGAACTCCGCCGCCAGCTGGCCGACGCCTCGCGCGCCTATCACGAGCACGACGAGCAGATCATTCCGGACGCCCACTACGACCGGTTGATGCGCGAGCTGGAAGCGCTCGAAGCTGCACATCCGGAGCTGGACAGCGCCGACTCGCCCAGCCATCAGGTCGGTGGCAAGCCGTCATCGCGCTTTCCGGAAGTCGTGCATGCGGTGCCGATGCTGTCGCTGGGCAACGCATTCACCGATGCCGAGGTGCATGACTTCGTGCGCCGCATCGATGAGCGCCTGCATCGCCGCGAGTTGTTCTTCTCCGCAGAGCCCAAGCTTGATGGACTGGCCATCAACCTGCGCTACGAAAACGGCGTGTTCGTGCAGGGCGCGACCCGCGGCGATGGTGCCACCGGCGAAGACGTCAGCGCCAACCTGCGCCAGATCAAGGTCATCCCGCAGCAACTGGACGGCCAAGGCTGGCCTGAAGTGCTGGAAGTGCGTGGTGAGGTCTACATGCCGCGTGCCGATTTCGAACGCTACAACGAGCAGGCGCGCCTGCATGGCGGCAAAGTGTTGGCCAATCCGCGCAATGGCGCGGCCGGTTCGCTGCGCCAGCTTGATCCGAAGATCAGCGCGCAGCGGCCGCTGAGCTTCTATGCCTATGGCCTGGGTGAAGTGTCCGGTGGCGAGCTGCCCGGGACGCATTCGGCAACCCTGGCGCAGCTGGCGCAGTGGGGTTTCCCGGTCAGCGACCTGTGCAAGGTGGTGCAGGGCGCCGAAGGTCTGCTGGCGTACTACCGCGATATCGGTGAGCGCCGCGACAGCCTGGCCTATGACATCGATGGCGTGGTCTACAAGCTTGACGACCGCGAAGGCCAGCAAGAGATGGGCTTCGTCGCACGCGCACCGCGTTGGGCGATAGCGCACAAATTCCCCGCGCAGGAGCAGACTACCACGGTCGAGGCCATCGAGATCCAGATTGGCCGTACCGGTGCGGCAACGCCGGTTGCTCGACTGAAGCCGGTGCATGTGGCCGGTGTCGTGGTCACCAATGCCACCCTGCACAACGCCGACCAGATCGCGCGCCTGGATGTACGCGTCGGCGACTCGGTCATCGTGCGCCGTGCCGGCGATGTGATCCCGGAAGTGGTCAGCGTCATTGTCGATCGCCGCCCCGAGGGCGCGACGCCGTGGCAGATGCCGCGCGCCTGCCCGGTGTGTGGTTCGGAGATCGTGCGCGAAGAAGGCGAAGCGGCATGGCGCTGCTCGGGCGAGCTGAGCTGCCCGGCGCAGCGCAAGGAGGCCATTGCCCACTTCGCCTCGCGCAAGGCGATGGATATCGATGGCCTGGGTGACAAGTACATCGAGGTGTTGGTGGATGCCGGCATCGTGCGCGGCGTCGCCGATCTGTATGCACTCAACCGCGATCAGCTGCTGGTGCTGAAGCTGGCGCTGGATTCCGATTCCCCGGAAGCACTCGCCTCGCAGCTCGGCCAGCACCTGCAGCCGGAAGGCAGTGGCGAGACCCTCAATCGCATCCTCAAACTGGATGCGGGCGATGCCTCCTGGCGCGCACAGGCCTTGTCGGTGCCGGCAAGCTTTGAGTGGAACACCAGGAAGATCGCCACCAAGTGGGCAGATAACCTGATCGCCGCGATTGCAGCCAGCCGCAACACCACGCTGGAGCGCTTGCTGTTTGCGCTGGGCATCGAACACGTGGGCGAAAGCACCGCCAAGGCCTTGTCGGCGTGGTTTGGTGATCTCGAGTTGATCCGTCACCTGCCGTGGCCGATGTTCAAGCGCGTGCCGGATATCGGTGGTGAAGTTGCCCGCTCGATTGGTCATTTCATGGCGCAGACGGGCAACCAGCAAGCCATTGACGCGTTGCTGGAGCGTGGCGTGCAGATCAGCGATACGCACGCGCCCAATGCAAAGCTGCGCGCCGATCTGAATCTGGCCACCTTGTTGGCGGATCTGGAGATTCCGAAGGTCACGCCGGTGCGCGCGCGCCAGCTGGCCGAGGCGTTCCGTTCCACGGCGGCGATCCTGGATGAAGAAGCACACAATTTCATGACCGCTGGTCTGCCGGCGGAGACCGCCAATGCGCTGGTTGCCTGGCTGAATGTTGATGCCAATGCACAACTGTTCAGCGCGGCTGGCGCAGCATTGGAACGTTTGCTGGCGATCACGCCGGAGGCGCAGGAACAGGTCGCTGGCGTTCTCGACGGCAAGACCGCAGTGCTCACCGGCACCTTGACGCAGATGGGCCGCGACGAGGCCAAGGCCCGGCTTGAGGCCTTGGGCGCGAAGGTCGCCGGCAGCGTCTCGAAGAAAACCAGTTTCGTGGTGGCCGGCGCCGAAGCCGGCTCCAAGTTGGACAAGGCAAATGAGCTCGGTGTGGACGTATGGGACGAGGCGCGTCTGCTTGCCTTCCTCGCCGAGCACGGAGAACAGGCATGAGTGAGATCAAGGCGCGCTTGGCGCTGCTGGAAGACTTCCCGCAGCTGATCGCGATGGTGCGCGAGTTCTATGTGGAAGACCAGATTCCCTATATCGCCGAACGGGTCGAGCCCGGTCTGCGGACGCTGCTGGAGCAGCCCAGCTGTGGCGCGGCGTTGCTGATGCTTGATGGTGACAGCGTGGTCGGCTACATCACCCTGGGTTGGTGCTTCAGTGTTGAGCAGGGCGGTCGTTTCGTGCTGCTGGATGAGTTGTATCTCGGTCCGGCCGCGCGTGGTCGCGGTTGGGGGCGGCAGGCCTTGGCGCTGGCCCGTGACTGGGCTGCAGGGCAGGGCGCGGCGGTGATCAGGCTGGAAGTGAATCACCACAATGCCAAGGCCAAGTCGTTGTATCTGTCGGCTGGCTACCGCGACGATGAGCGCGACATCCTGACCTTGTCACTGGATGGGCACTCCGGGCGTTTGCACTCGTGATCGAGGCCCTGCGTCAGCGCGCACGCTTGAATGCATTGATCCGTGGTTTCTTTGCCGCGCGCGATGTCCTGGAAGTGGAGACGCCAATCATGTCGGCTGCCGGCAACACCGAGCCGAATATCGAGGGCTTCCATACCCGCTTCAGCGGGCATGTCGATGCTGGTTCGCCGCAGCGCTGGTTGCGCACCTCGCCGGAGTATCCGCTCAAGCGATTGCTGGCCGCCGGTGTGGGCGATTGCTACGAACTTGGCCGGGTATTCCGCAACGGCGAGGCCGGCGGGCGGCACAATCCCGAGTTCACCATGCTGGAGTGGTACCGGGTTGGCTGGGATCACCACCGGCTGATCGAAGAAACCATTGCGCTGGTGCAGGAATCGTTGGCGCTGGTGCAGCGTCCGCCTGCATCGGTGCGCATCGTCAGCTACCGCGACCTGTTCATGCAGGCGGTGGCGCTGGATCCGTTCCTTGCCGACGAATCGCAGCTGCGTGCGGGTCTGGGCGAAGTCGGCATCCAGCCTGATGGCCTGACCCGCGACGACTGGTTGGATCTGCTGATGAGCCATCGCATCCAATCGCAGTTCGCAGCCGATGCCATCACCGTGATCCATGACTGGCCGGCCAGCCAGGCCGCGCTGGCCAGGATCCGTCCAGGCACGCCGCCATTGGCTGAACGCTTTGAGCTTTACCTGGGGCCGGTCGAACTGGCCAATGGCTACCACGAGCTGAACGACGCAGTTGAGCAACGCCAGCGGTTCGAGCGCGATCTGGCGATCCGCGCGGCGCGCGGAGCTGAACAACCGCCCTTGGATGAAGCCTTTCTTGCGGCATTGCCGTCGTTGCCTGCCTGCGCAGGTGTTGCGGTCGGGGTGGATCGCTTGTTGATGGCCTTGGCTGGTACGCCGCGTATCGGCGATGTATTGGCGTTTGATTTCGCCAACGCCTGATGCAGGTTTGCGCTTGATCAAGGATCTGCATGTTGCCAGCGACGATGATGATGCTTTGCTCACAAAGACTCAGGCAGTGTGTGATCATCGGAACCCATCATGACCGAACAGGGGAGCGTCTGATGAAGCGGGTCTGCGGCTTGCTGCTAGTGCTGGCGCCGACCGTACTGGCAGCCCGGGAATCCGCGCCAACAGCGGCGGACCGGCAGGTTGTGCGCTGCGAATCAGGTGATCAGCTGCGGGCCTTCTGCCCGATGGATACCAGTGCTGGCGTGCAATTGGTGCGGCAGCTGTCCAGGCGTGACTGCATCCGAGAGACCAGTTGGGGCGTCGAAGGCAATGCGGTCTGGGTAAGCCGGGGTTGTAGCGCTGAATTCGCGCGGCCGCAGGCTTCCACCCGCACAACACGGCGGGTAGTACGTTGTGAATCCAAGGGGCGGACGGAGGTTTGCCCCGTGGTGTTGCGCGGGGCACCTGTGCGCTTGCTGCGGCAGCAGTCGGTGTTGCCATGCCGCGAAGGGCGCAGCTGGGGATATAGCGGCAAGGAGATCTGGGTCAGTCGCGGTTGTCAGGGCCTGTTCGAGGTTGGCGCCGAGGATGGCTCCGGCTTTGTCGATGTCCCGCGCCGGGTTACCTGCGAATCGAAGAGCGAGCTGCGACGCGAATGCGGCGTCAGCGTCACGCGCCGGGTTACCTTGGTGGAGCAGCTTTCCAAAGCGGCCTGCCGGGAGGGGGACAGCTGGGGCTGGGATCGCAATGGGATCTGGGTGGACAAGGGCTGCCGCGGCGAGTTTTCCGCCGATTGAGTGAGGCTGGCGGGTTCAAGCGTGTTGGTCCGCGCCGGCTGGTGCCGATTACAATATGCGGATGAACGATACCTCCGCCATTGATTACGCCCGTTACGACCATATCCGCCCGATCCGCTGGACCGGCGAAGCCCTGGAGCTGCTGGATCAGCGCAAACTGCCGTTCATCGTCGAGCACGTGCTGTGCCATGACAGTGACGCGGTAGCCGAGGCCATTCATGCCTTGACCGTGCGCGGTGCACCCGCCATTGGTATTGCTGCAGCCTGGGGCGTAGTGCTGGCGGCGCGCGAAGTGCAGGCCGATGACGGTGCTGCTGCATTGCAGGTGTTGGCGCCGGCGTTGGATCGACTCAATGCCTCGCGTCCCACTGCCGTCAACCTGGCCTGGGCGCTGGCACGCATGCGCCGCGCTATCGCCGCTGCCGGTTCGGACTGGAAGCTGGTCGCCGCGCTTGAAGCGCAGGCAATCGCAGATGAGGATCTCGCTGCCAATCGCCACATGGGCGCGTTGGGCGCAGCGCTGATTGCGCCGGGCAGCGGCGTGCTGACCCATTGCAATACCGGCTCGCTGGCCACTGCAGGCTTTGGCACCGCCTTGGGGGTGATCCGCGCTGGCGTGGCGCAGGCGCGTATCGCGAAGGTGTTTGCGGGGGAGACCCGGCCGTGGTTGCAGGGCGCACGCCTGACCGTGTGGGAGCTGCAGCAGGATGGCATCGACGCGACCCTGATCGCTGACTCGGCTGCTTCGCACCTGATGAAGACCGGCGCGGTGCAGTGGGTGATCGTTGGCGCCGACCGGATCTGCGCCAACGGCGACACCGCCAACAAGATCGGTACCTATCAGCTGGCCATCGCTGCCCGCCATCATGGAGTCAAGTTCATGGTGGTCGCACCGTCCTCGACCGTGGACATGGGCACCGCCCACGGCGATGAGATCGAGATCGAGCAGCGTGACCCGGGTGAACTGTTCGGCGTGGGCGGTGTCCGCACCGTGGCAGAGGGCATTGCCGCCTGGAACCCGGTGTTCGACGTGACCCCGGGCGAGTTGATCGACGCCATCGTCACCGAACGCGGCGTGATCCTGAAGCCTGACCTGGCGACGATGTCTGCCGCGTTCTCCAATTAACCGGTAGTGCCGAGCCATGCTCGGCAAGGGCACGCGATTGTAGTGCCGAGCCACGCTCGGCAGGGACGCGCCAATGTAGTGGCCCGCCCAACAAGGCCACCCCCATTGGCGGGTAAGGCCCCCCCCCCCCATGGGAGGGTCTAAACGGGGGGGCGCCTGGACAGGGGGCC